>RGGS01000369.1 GCA_010024525.1 Verrucomicrobiota bacterium
AACCGATAAAGTAAGCCGCACATCCCCAATCCGGGTTGGGCTTCCTCTGGCTGATACCGCACCGCCGAAGATCCAGACGGTGAGGGCATCGCCTCCAACCGCCCTTGGGCTCGACGACCGGCCGCCAGCGGACCCGCCTCCACAAAGGGGAGGAAATCCGCCTTTTTTTGCGCGGCCGTTTCCAGCACTTTTCGAACAAAACGGTCCAACTCTTTTTCGTATCCAGACCGGTTTTCCCTCCAAAGTTTCATCAGGTGCATATAGGCTCGAACGGCATGGTCACGCCGCTCCAAGGCACCGGGCAAGCCCTTGCGTTGCGGGAGGGACCAAAGTTCCGCGTACCATTCCGGTGAATTGTCTGCCTCTTGACCGAAGTAAATCCGCGCATCTCCAGCTTCGGCCAATCCGGCGTTGCCCATGATCGCCAACAACTCCAGGCCCTCTTCGTTAACCAGGCGATGCAGGACCCCCGGCTGAAAATCCAGATACGTGCCTGGTTCCAAAGATACCGTGCGGAACCCGAGCCGCTGATCATGCAGTTCCACTGTCCCCCGGCCCCGCGTCACATAATACGCCTCCTCCGTGACCGCATGCATGTGGGGACATCCCCCCCGGCAACCGTCCGGTGCCGCCGGATGGGAATAAACCACCACCCGCGAAAATCCGATCCCTCCCACCAAACTGGAGCTCATGCCAACTCCCCACGTCGCACCGGTCGTCCCCTCAGGGCAGACCGCACGGTCATTTCGCAAAGCGCCATGGTTTCCAGATTCTGGTATCCGCTGATGCCAGGCTCAATCCCGGCACTGACATATGCATGGAAGTCGGCCAGCATCGCTTCCTCCGAAGATTCGGTGGGTAGGGGGAGGGGTTGGATCGGCGAATCGACCAGATTCCTCGTAGGCCTGGATCGGAATTCCGCCGCACGGTCCAGCACTCGTAGACAACCATTTTTGCCATGCACTTCGATCCGCAGGGAGTTGTGGCTAGCGTCATGGGTATGTACGTAGTTCACCCTTACCCGATTGGCAAAATACAGAAACGCCGAGGTGTTGCTCGGGTGTTGATAGGGTGACCACTCGGGCCCGTAGGCGTGGGCCTCCACCTCTTCGACCGGGCCCAACCAGGACAGGAGGTTGTCGAAGTGATGGCAACTCATATCCCAGACACTGGCAAAGGGATAGGTCAGTGTTCCGGGTTGCGGACGCACACGATGCTGGACGTAATCGATCACGTAAGGATCCTCGACGCGGGGGCAGGAAATTCCGTTGGCCCTGCCCAACGAAGCCGCCACCATTCGGTAGAGGCCGTCATAGCGATAATTTTGCGCCACGGCAAAGATCCCCGATTTTGCCCGAACGAATTCCACCAGATCGACCGCTTCCTGCCAACAAGTGGCCATGCCCTTTTCGCAAAGCACGGCAACCCCCTGCGCCACCGCGGATCGGGTCCAGGGGGCATGGGTGACAGTGGGAGTGCAAAGAATCACGGCTTCAGGTCGCAGGGTTTCGATCGCTAGGCCGGGTTCCTCGAAACAGGCGCTGGTGCCCAAACCTGTGGCTTTTCTGGCAAAGGAAAGGTGATCGGGAT
>RGGS01000370.1 GCA_010024525.1 Verrucomicrobiota bacterium
TGCTCTACCAACTGAGCTACATGGGCGAGTGTGGAGTCAAAAAAGACTCCGGGATTCGCCCGGCGTTTCCCCCTTTCGGCACGAAATCTGCTTCGAAGTCGTTTGACTCGAACAGAAATTGGCCCAAGGGGAAACGATGAGAATGCCTGTCCAACCCCCCTACTGTCAACTACCTGTTACAAAAAAAATAATTTCTTATGACTAACTGGTGAGCATCCGAAAAACGTAAAAACCCATCCCCAAAACCGCAAAGGCCAAACCAGCCCAAAGCATCCACGTAGGATCCTTGGGATCGCCTTTCCCCTTGATGGGCGACAAGTTACGAAAGTTTTGGGGGATTCCAAGATCGATCCCCACCTCAGCCTGAAAATCCGCACCCAAGGTGGGTAGGGCCAACGCGACCCGCGGTACCGCCCCCTCATACACGAAAGGAACTTGGCCAAACTGGACCCGGTCCCGGTCTTGCAACAACGCTTCCGTGATTTTTTCATCGTTCACCCGGGTGCCGTTGGTCGACTCCAAGTCCCTCACCCGGTATTCCGTCCCTTCCAAAACCAACTCCCCGTGGCGGGAAGAAATGCTTCCGTGCACAATCTGCACCTCATTTCCATCCACGCGCCCTACGCCCATTCTTGGGCCGTGCAAATCGATAACCAAGCCGGGAAACTCTTTACTCTCGGAAATCAGCTTCGGCATGGGATAGGAATTATCCTTAACTGCTTCCGGCGTCCAGCAAGTCGGAGAATTGCCGGAAAAAATAGGCTGCATCATGGGGACCCGGAGCCGCTTCGGGATGGTACTGCACCGAGAACGCCTCGCCGCTTTTCAACTGCATCCCCTCGCAGGTTCCATCGTTCAGGTTGATGTGCGTCACCTCCACCCTGCCCGCCGGCAAAGAGGCCGGATCCACCGCGTAACCGTGATTCTGACTGGTAATGGAAACCTTGCCCGACCGCAGATCCTTGACCGGTTGGTTCCCTCCCCGATGACCGAATTTGAGCTTAAAGGTCCTACCCCCTAGGGCATGCGCCAGCATCTGATGACCAAGACAGATGCCGAAAATAGGTTTTTTGCCCACGAGCTGACGCACCATCTCATGCACATAGGTCGGAACTGCGGGATCGCCCGGTCCATTAGATAAAAAAACTCCGTCCACCTTGGCTTTCAGGATTTCCTCCGCCTTGGTTGTCGCCGGAAAAACCACCGGCTGAATCCCTTCCTGCCGCAGTAAGCGGAGAATGTTTCTCTTCATTCCACAATCGACCGCCGCCACCCGATGCCTTGCCTTGGGCATCTTGGCCTTCTCGGATCCGAGCCTGCCGGGAAAATCCAGGCCCTCCGGATCCCAATCGTACGATTTCTTGCAGGTGACCTGAGCCACATAATCCACCGCCCCCAATCCCGGCCACTCTTTTGCCTTTCGCACCGCCTCTGCGCCGGACATCCCGTTGGTGGCTAACACGCCCCTCATCGCCCCTTGGATTCGGAGTTTGCGGGTCAAGGCCCTGGTGTCTACCCCCTCCACTGCCGGAATTTTGTGACGACGAAGATAGACATCAAGGGTTTCCCGCTGCCGCCAGTTGCTTGCC
>RGGS01000038.1 GCA_010024525.1 Verrucomicrobiota bacterium
TTTAACGCCACCACCACAAACCCTCCCACCGCCAAGACCACCAAACTTAAAATCACGTTGGCGGGAAGCAGTCCCTTCCAACCCAAAAAACCCGTCAGAAAAAGCACCGCCCCAGCCACCCAGGCTGCCAGCTTAGCCAAGCCGTGATTCTCCTTTGCCATGAGCCCCTAGCATCGAAGGAAAAGAGAATGGAAACAAGGACGCGGTTTAAGGCCGGGTGATCTGCAGCCGCATGAAACGGCGGTTGGTGGAGGTGGTGGTGGCCGTGTCCTGCACGGTTACCGGTTGGGAAGCGTTGGTGCCAACGTAGGCGTTCGAGGCGCTCGACCAGAGAACCGTGGCATTACTGAACCCAAACAGATCCCCCGTTGCCTGCACCTCGTAGACAATATCCGTCGCACTCTTCTGACGGTTAAAGGTCAGGGAAAGGCGGTTATTCGTCATTTTCATCTCGGGCAGGCCGTTCGTGGCGGGCACGGTCGGATTCATTCCCAAGGCGTACTTCACAAGATTAGCAATCCCGTCACCGGAATACGAACTGGTGTCGGCCGAGAGAGCTGTGCCCGTTGCCGAGCCAAACCACTGGTTTTTCCAACTGTCAAGGGAACCCACGATGGAAGTTGAATCCGTCACCGTGTTATTGTTTGTGTTCAGATCCCCTCCCCCGGAAACCGTGAAGGCGGGTGTGAGAGTCGTTGTTTTATTGGTATCCACCACCACATCCAAAAGAATCGCCGGATAGGATGCTCCGTTTGTCAGAGAATTGCTTCGCGTGCAGGTCAAATTTGACAAGGTGGCGGTCCAACCCGTTCCGTTGAGGTTGGTCGCGCTCATGCCAGCTGGAAGCGTGGCCATGACGGTCACCGCACCACTAGAGCTTGCCGCGCCTAAATTGGCAACCACCACGCTGTAACGCCCCGACCCCCCGTAGGCCCAGGGTTCGCCTGTGTGGCTGGCGGTCAGACTCAAATCTGCACCCGTAGCAAATGCCTGCAGGCCCCCGAAATTGGTTCCCGCACTGCTGGAGGCAGTCACCCTATAATAATATAGCGAGTTGCTACTGAGACCGGTCAAACTGCTGGCGACCGGAACCGCGCTGAGACCCGCTCCGATTGAATCGGAGTCCACCATTTGGAAATTGTCGAAAATCAGGTTTTGAAACGAGGCTCCCGAACAATTTCCGTTGATGAAACCGATGGCGGCGACATTCACCCCCGCCCCATACTGCTTGAGGGTTCCGGCCAAGTTGATGTAGTCGGCATTCACCCCGCGGATCTTGCCCCCTGCCACGTAGGCTCCAGTGAGCGCATCAAAGGTGATCTTCATGTCGACCACGCCGTTCGACGGGATGTTGTTGGTGCCAAAATTGATCATCCTCTGTCCGTTCAGGTCCGTGACCACCAAACCATTATTTCCTCCCACCCCGCTGGCGGCCGGCATGATGCCAATGGACATAAGCTCCCCGGTTCCGAAAGAACTATTGGTCTGAGACTTCAGGTTGAACCCGGAAAACGCCTTGGTGTTATCCACATCAAACCGGACCGAAAAACTGAACACTCCCGAGGATCTGGGGCTGCTCATACCCCTCCAGCCCGACTGGGAGCCGCGAGTCGTGGAACTTCCGGCGTAAACTCCAAAGGAGTTGGCCCCATCAATCTGGCGGGAACCTGTGCTGGCGTTAACCAGATACGTGCCTCCGCGGGTCCCCCCCGTGGTGGTGTAGCCATAAAAGGGCCCAAACCCATTTCCCCCGTTATTACCGTACGAAAAGCCAGTGTAGCTTTCCGCGTCGTCGGAGGCCGTTTGTTTTGTTGTTAGACCCAGGGCCGAACTCGTTCCGTACTCCACCCAGTATCCGGTGGAAAGTCCGTTCGGGTTGACCAGACCTGAAACACTCGCGGAGTTGGTCGAAATGGAGGAGGCAACCCCGGTCACCACCGAGGGTGGTGGCGAAGCCGTCAGCAGGTTTTGGGTCGATCCGTAAGAGACGCCGAAGCTGTTGGAGGCCACCGCACGGTAGTAATAAGTCTGTGCGGCCTGCAGTCCGGTGATGCCGATGGAGGGCGAGAGAATCCCGTTGGTCGACCCCATGGCCACCGGGCTTGATGAGAGGCCGAGCGACGTGTTGGTTCCGTATTCAAACCAGAGACTCGTCGAGGTACCGTTCGGATTCACCGTACTCTGCAGGGTGGCTGCGTTGGTCAGGACATTAATGGCAGAGAGCGTGGTCACGCTGGGTTTAACCGGAAGAGTGGTAAACGACTGAACCGAACCCCGAATGACATCCGTTCCGCTGGTCACAACCACGTTATAAAAATACGTGGTCTCCGGATTCAGCGGATAGGCATAGCCCCATATTGCCGTCAGCGAATTCGTGGAGGCCAGAGTTTGCGCAGAGGTGGTATTGGTCAGCACGTTGGCCTGGACCCCATACTCAAAGTAGTACGAAACCGGATTTCCGTTGGGGTTCACATCGGCATTCATGTTTCCACTGTAATTTCCAACAAAAGTCGCCGGCTGGGTGGTCACCGTGGCCTTTTGCAAAGTGGACGTAGTGGTAAAGGTAAAATCGCTCCCGAAGGTCACGCCCACCGAGTTGGAGGCAACCACTCGCGCATGATAAGTGGCGCCGGCGCTCAGCCCGGTGAGACTCGCAGCAAGGTTAGTCGAAGTTGTGCCACTTCCCGCGGATTGGCCCGGAGTGGAGGTTCCATAAGAGGAGGATAGCCCGTAATCAAAATTCACAGTAGTGGCGGCCCCATTGGGCGTGACGGAGGCAGTCAAGGAGGCTGTGGTGTTGGTCACATTGGTGGCCGCATAGCCATTCACCGAGGGCCTAGAAGATCCGCTAGAGGCGGCCGTGGCGAAGCGGGACTCGAATGGAGCAAACATGGCTACCCCGTTGCTATCCGTCGCGGTGGCGGCAATCTTCACGGTTTGAAAGCTGCTTCCGGAAAGGCTCGAGGATGGGGTATAGGTCACCGTGGAATTGCTGTTCGTCCAGCTGAACGAACCGGTGGTCGTTGGGGTGGTGGAGAAGGCACTCTGCACCGTATTGGTGTTCATTCCGCGGCTGAAATTTACCGTAATCAGGGTTGAGGTCGGGACGCTGACGGCGTCATGGGCTGGAGAAACGGTTTCCACCGCCGGGTTTAAGGCACTGTACTGGCTTTGGGGTACAAAGATCTTAAAGGACAAGGGCGAGAGGGTCACGGGAGGGATCCCATCGGTCCCCGAAACCACCGTCAGGGTCTCGGATGGATTGAGGGCATTCACCAAAACGGTTCCGACAGGATACATAGTTGGGCGGTTTCCGATCTGCTGAGTGGCCGAGGAGGTGTTCAAAACCACATACACCTCCTGCGTGCCGAGCCTACGGGAATAGGCGAAGAGGCCCGGCCCTGTCGGATTGTTCCAGAGGCTGTTGTGGGTTCCGGTGCAGAGGGCGGGATAGAGGCGACGAAGGTTGTTCAGTTTGGCCACTAGCTTGAAACGTGCCCCCGCCATATTGAAGTTGTCCCCGTTGGAGGGCCCGCCCTCAAACTGGCCATCAAACATGTCCTCCCGATCCCAAGGATCGGCTCCACCGTCGAAATCCTGTTCCGTGCCGTAATACAGGCAGGGAATGCCCCGTGAGGTGTAAAGAAAGGCCAAGGCCACCTCTAACCTTGCGGTATTGCCCCCGATATTGGTGCTCAAGAAGCGGGGTTGATCGTGGTTGTCCAGAAAGGTGACCAAGGACATCAGGGAACTGGCATCGTAATTGTTGGTGTTGAGATTTCCGTATCGATCCTCCAACAGTTTGGTGTTGCCAGTGCCGGAAGCGAACACGCTGTTGAGCGAATAATAGAGCGGGTAGTCGAGCACCGACTCCATTTTGTAGGTGGAGGTGGTCTTGCTTCCGGTGTAGGAACCGCACTTGGCATCGTTGCCGTCGTAGACCTCCCCGAACTGGAAAAAATTCGGTTTGGCGATGGAGGCGGCGTTGGAACGGACCACAGGACACCAGGCATCCCAAAAGCCCATCTCCACGTGTTTGACCGTGTCGATGCGGAAACCATCAAACCCGGCCGTATTGATCCAGAAATTGTAAATCTCCCCCATCTTCTGGCGGACGTAGGTGGATTCAGTCTTGAAATCGTCGAGAGATGATAATTCCCCCAGCTCCACTTGGGTGGAATCCCCGTAATTTAGAATACTGCCGCAATTGTTGTGGAAAATGTTGGCTAGGTTTGTGTTGCCGAAATTGGAAGTGAGAGAGGCATTATCGAAGGGGGGGGCGTAGGTTTTTCCTCCTGAGTTGTATTTCAAGCTGTAGCCCGAGGGCGGGTAAAGAAAGGTGGTGCCCCAACCCGCCTCGGCACTGTCCACCCAGACACTTGCATGATTCACTACAATGTCATTCACCACCAAAAGCCCACGCTTGTGGGCTTCGCTGACTAAACGCTGAAGGTCCGCCATGGTTCCGAATCGCGGTTCCACGTTGTAAAAGTCGGTAGCGGCGTACCCGTGATAGTCCCCGTTGCCATTTTTCACCACCGGTGAAATCCAAATGGCAGTGGCTCCCAGTGCCTTGATGTAGTCCAGTTTTTGCTCAACGCCCTTAAAATCGCCCCCGTGGGGCAGACCGCCTGTCCCGGGACTATAGTTTCCGTTCACATTGTTGTTCGCAGGATCCCCGTCGAAAAAACGATCCGTCACAATTTGGTAGATGTTTTGGTTGCGCCAGAAATCGGTGTTGGGCTCGGCGGAAAAGTTGGTGTTCCGCGTCAAAAGGATCCGGTCGAGCCGGAATCCCGCGTCCCGCATCCAGATATGAAAGGTGTTGGTTCCGGTGTTGGAAACCGTGATGGCCACAGGCGGATTCGTGCCCCCGGCGGTGTTGGCCCAGGTCCAGACCGCCAGCTTGGTCAGGTCGATTTCGGACGAGGTAGAGCTGACTCCATTCAGTCCAACATAGACGGAAACATTTTCGGATGTTTCGGCATAACCCCGCAACCAAACGTAGTAGGTGCCTGTGTTGGTAAAACTAATGGAGTAGCGGAGTTCCGGACTGGTGTTGGTCCATGAGCTCAAGACTGTGGTGCCGTCGTTGGGCAAGGCCACCATCGCACCGCTACCGGAATAGCTTCCTACCCCCGTGTTATTGCTCCAGCACTAGTGCCTTAAAAGAATTACCAAAAATGGTGAATTCAATACTTTCCGAGTGCAGGAACAAATCTGCCCCACCATTTTTTTCAGCAAACATCCGGTTTTTTTGAAAATCCCCGTAGGTTCGATCGCCCACAATGGGCAACCCGCGCTGCGCACATTGAATGCGGAGTTGATGTGTTCTCCCGGTTTTCGGTTCCAACTCCAACAGACTTAGAGTCCCAAACGGCCCAGTTCCGCTTTGCCGAAGGCTCATCCTGGCTTCTGCCGATTGCCCCTGGCCTGCCCTGCCCCTGGCCACCCCTCTTTCTTTCGTCACCTGAATCTTATCCCGCCAAAGGGCAGAGCTTTCTTTTGGTTTTCCAAACACCATCGCCACGTACCTCTTTTTTACCCGGTGTTTCGCAAAGGCTTGTTGCACCTCCTCCGCTGTTCTTTCCTGATCCGCCACCAAAATGACCCCGGAGGTTCCGGCATCCAGCCGGTGCAAAAGCCACACCTTGCCCCCTCCCTTGTCCGGAGGAATGTGATAAGCCTCGTCTTTCAACGAATAACTGCAGGTCAACAAGGCTCCCGGATCCTTGCCTCCCTCTTTCGGTTGGGACCTCACGCCCCCAGGCTTGTCTAAGGCGTAAAGACCTGCCGGCCCCGCTTTGATCACCTTAACCCCGGGGCCTAGCGGCCAGGAGACCCTCACCTCATCCGCCACCTTGGTTGCTCCCCGCTCTTTTGCTTTGAAAAAATTCCCGCAAGAGTTCCCGGCACTCGTCCGCCTTGACCCCACTCCGGATTTCACATTTATGATTGAGACCCTCAAATTGCAGAAGATTCAGCGCACCTCCCGCCGCCCCGCTTTTCGGATCCGCCGCGCCATAGACCACCCTCTTCACCCGGGACAACACCATCGCCCCGGCGCACATGGGGCAAGGCTCCTTGGTCACGTACACCGTTGCCTCGTGCAAACGCCAATCCCCGATCTCCCCCGCTGCCGCAGTCACCGCCAGCATTTCCGCATGGGCCGTGGCGTCCTTCAACTCCTCCACCTGGTTGTGGGCCTTGGTCAAAATCGATCCATTGACCACCAGCACCGCCCCGACCGGCACCTCCCCCTTGGTCGCCGCCTTCCGAGCTTGGCGTAACGCCTCCTCCATGAAATGTTCATCCGTCACCCCACCACTCTGATGAATTCCGAGCTCCTCCAAAAGATCAAACCACCCGCCGGCGCCTGGCTTCCCGGACCCCGCACTCTTCTCCGCCTTACCGGGGTCGACCGGATTCGCTTCCTCAACGGGCAAGTCACCCAGGATTTGAAAAAGCTCCAACCGGGACAGGCTGTTCGCGCCGCGATCATCACCGCCAAGGGGCGTCTCGAGGCCGACACCCGCATCGCCGCCACCGCCGAGGCCCTGTGGCTCGAAACCGATTTTATTCTTCGGGAAGTCATCCACTCCCGATTGGAAAAGTTCATCGTGGCCGACGATGTCACCCTCGAAGACTTTTCCACCTCCTACCGTTTGGCCCATTTTCCAGGGTTGAGCCAACCCCCCACGGCTTTCCCCGGGGACGGTCTCGTTTTTCAATGCTCCCGATTCCGCGAGCCCGGTCTGGACCTTTGGATCCCATCCTCCACGGATTGGAAACCGGATTCCGTCCCCGTCGAGCAGTGGGAGTCTGTACGAATCGCCCGTGGCCTGCCCCTCTGGAACATCGATGTCGGCTCCGACACCCTTCCACCGGAGGCCGGATTTGAAGCCGATGCCATCAGCTCCACCAAGGGTTGTTACATTGGTCAGGAGGTCATCTCGCGCCTTCGCAGCGTTGGCCACGTGAACCGACACCTCTGTGTTTTGGGCACGAGCGATACCTCCCTCAAACAAATCGGGGAATGCCAAACCCTGGAGGGAGTGGCAGTGGGAAACATCAGCAGCTTGGCCCTAGCCGGCCACATACCGGGTTCGGTGGCGCTGGCCATGATCAGGCGGGAGCAGGCGCAACCCGGAAATTCAGTGTTGGCCGAGAGCTCCGTTTGGACCATTCTTCGCCATGCTTAAAAACACTTTTTCCATCCTGTTTGCATCCCTTCTCTGCACTTTTGCCGCTCGTGCGGCGGAAACTAACACCCCCACCCAAAAGGAAGCCACCGACATGAAACCCACCGCCACTGCTGAAGAAGACATCATCACCCTAACCACTTCGGAGGGGGTCATCGTCATCAAGCTCGACTCCGTCAACTGCCCCAAACACGCCGAGAACTTCAAAAAACTCGTCAAAGAGGGTTTTTATGACGGCACCACGTTCCACCGCGTGATTCCCGGATTCATGATTCAAGGCGGCGATCCCAAAAGCAAAGACGAGGCCGACCGCGCCTCCCATGGCACCGGCGGACCCGGTTACACCGTACCGGCTGAAATCAAAAACAAACACAAGCGGGGCACCGTCTCCGCTGCCCGCCTGGGAGATCAGGTCAACCCCAAGAGGGATTCCAGCGGCAGCCAGTTTTTCATCTGCGTGGTCGATACAGAATTCCTCGATGGACAGTACTCGGCCTTCGGGGAAGTCATCGAAGGCATGGACGTGGCGGATAAAATCGTGGCCAAACCCCGTGACCCCCGGGACAACCCCAAGGATCGGGTCACGATGAAGGCCAAGCTCGGCCGTCCGAAGTCCTAACAACACACTCCCACCCCCCTTCGGGGTGGCCACGGCGGCCTCTTAATGAAACGCCACGCGGAAACCCTGGCGGAGGTGCGCTCGGTTTATGTGGAGTTGGCCTCTCGTCCCATGGAAAGGGACTGCCAACGCCGAACCCAGTGTTGCCAGTTTCGACTGACCGGAAAAGTTCCCCAACTTACCCGCGGGGAGGCTCTCTTGTCGGCCCAAGCTTTTCGGGCTACCGGACGAAAATCTCTCCCCGATCCCGTGAAGGGAGCTTGCCCCATGCTTCAAGCAGACACGGGAAAATGTCTAATCTATGAATCCCGACCCTTTGGTTGCCGGACTCATTTTTGCCAGCCGGCAGGTGGACCCATGGAACGAAGCGGAATCCTCGATCTGATTCGCCGGTTGGAAGAGATCGATGCTCAACTGGGCGGGGATGGTCCCCACCCCTTTTCCTCGGCCGTCTCCGGGGCGTTGCGGGAACTTTGAACCCACTCCGCGTCGTCGTGGCTGGGGGTGGAGCCGCCGGATTTTTCGGGGCCATCGCTGCGGCTGAAAAAAATCCTCAAGCCACCGTCGTTCTTCTGGAAAAAGGCCCCCACCTTCTTGCCAAAGTGAGAATCTCCGGAGGGGGTCGCTGCAATGTGACCCACGCCTGCATGGAGCCCCGCGAGCTGTCCACCCGCTATCCCCGGGGAGGCAAGGCCTTGATCGGACCCCTGACTCGTTTCGGTCCCCAAGAGACCATTCGTTGGTTTGAAGCACGCGGCGTAAAATTAAAGACCGAATCGGATGGCCGGATGTTTCCTGTGACCGACTCCTCCCAATCCATCATCGACTGTCTGACCCAGGCCGCTCACCAGGCCGGGGTGAAGGTCATCCCCGAGGCCGGAGTTCAATCCATCCGCACCGTCGAGGGAGGCGGCTTCCTGCTACAATTGACCCACGGAGCCACCATGGAGTGTGATCGGTTTCTCTGGGCTGGAGGGGGCTGTCGGCCCGACTCCCACC
>RGGS01000371.1 GCA_010024525.1 Verrucomicrobiota bacterium
TGCTCCCTCCGCCCCCAAGAACAACGGCTGACTTACTCGGCCTTCGTTCGGGTGGGGCCGGACGGTAAGACCGGGGCCGCCCGCTTTTCCCGCTCCGTTATTTTTTCCCGGCACCGACTTACCTATGCCGAGGCGATGGAGCGGCTGAAACGCCCAGCCCGGGATGACCTCGACCGTTTCCTGCAACGCGCGTGGCATTTTGCTTCCGCCCTCCGGCGCCGCCGCTTCGCTTCCGGCGCACTCGATCTGGATTTTCCCGAGCTGCGTATTCTGCTCGATGCTCAGGGACGGCCTGACCGCATTGAAAAAGAGTCCTCGGACGAATCTCACCAACTGATCGAGGAGTTCATGCTGTTGGCCAATGAGTCCGTGGCCCGCCATCTCAACCACGAGAACCGGCCGACCGTCTACCGGATTCACGAAACCCCCGATGAATCCCGGCTGCAGGAATACCGCGAACTGCTCATGGCCCACGGGATCCAGGCCGGCGACCTCACCCAACGGGGCGAAATTCAAAAGATCTTAAAACTCCTGCCGGGACGCCCCGACGGCTACGCCCTGAAAATCGGCCTACTCCGCTCCCTCAAGCGCGCCGTCTACTCCCCAAAAAGTCTGGGCCACTTCGGCTTGGCCAAGTCCCACTACACCCATTTTACCTCCCCGATCCGCCGATACGCCGATCTTCTCGTCCACCGGGCTCTTGCTCACCCCAAAGGAGCCGCCAAAACCGCCGCCGCCTCCTTGGATCAGCTTGCTCAGCACCTCTCTCGGACAGAACGGACGGCGGCAGAGGCGGAGCAGGAATCCAAAAAACTCAAATTGCTGGAATATCTGGAAATGCAGGCCGGCCCCAAAGCCACCCAGACCTTCCCTGCCGTGGTGACGGAAGTGACCAACTTCGGCATGTTTGTTGAGCTGCCCGATTTCCTTCTTTCGGGCCTCATCCATGTTTCCTCGATCCAGGATGACTTCTTCTCCTTCGACCCAGCCCAACGCTCCCTGCGGGGCCGCCGTTCCGGCAAAACCTTCCGTGCCGGCAGCCAGCTTCGCGTTGCTGTCCTAAAAATCGACCTCCCCAAACGGCAGGTCGACTTCCGCCCGGCCTAAAATTGCCCCCTTTTCGCAAGGCCAACTCGGCCGACTCGGTCGGCTTGCCAAGCAGGGCCCGTCCGCCCTCAAGGTGTTGAGTTTGGTTCTCCATCTGGTTTTTCCCTCAATCCACTCGATTGACATGACTATGTTACATAGATAACTTAGTCATATAAAGGTCAAAACCGGACAGCTAAAGGCCAAGCTCAGCTCGTACCTGCACCGCATCCAGGAAGAGGGGGCCTCCTACGTGGTCTGTGACCGGGATCGCCCCGTGGCCCTGCTCTGCCCTTTGGATCAGATACCCGGTAACGATTGGTCTCGTCGCAGAATGGCTCTGCTGGCTCAAGCCCGGGAAGCCGGCCTGCAAATCTCCATTCCCTCCCGCTCCCCCGCCAAACCCCGGCTTGCGCCGGAGAAACCTCCCGTTTCCTCCAAGTTCCCCACGGTTGCCTCCATGCGGACAGCCCGG
>RGGS01000372.1 GCA_010024525.1 Verrucomicrobiota bacterium
CGAGACCCGCCGCCACCCCGATGATGATCGCGCCCGAGGCGTCGACAAACCCGGTGGCCGGGGTGATCACGACCAAGCCCGCCACGGCCCCCGAGCAGAATCCGAGCACGCTGGCCTTCCCCTTGTCAAAATATTCGGCCACCGCCCAGACAAACGATGCCACCGCCGTGGCCATGGTCGTGGTCAGGAAGGCGTTGGCGGCGACCCCGTCAGCCGCCACGGCTGACCCGGCGTTGAATCCGTACCACCCGACCCAGAGCATTCCCGTGCCCACCATGCAAAGCACCATGCTGTGCGGGGGCATCGGTTCTTTGCCGAAGCCCAGTCGCTTGCCGAGGATGAGGCAGAGCACCAGCGCCGACCATCCAGAGGACATGTGGACCACGGTGCCGCCGGCAAAGTCGACCGCCTTGATCGAGGCGCCGGAGTTCCAAACGCCATTCATGAGCCCGGTGATTCCCCAGACCATGTGGGCGAGCGGGAAGTAAACGATGAACATCCAAGCGCCGACGAACAGGAGGACCGCCGAGAATTTGATGCGCTCAGCGATCGCCCCGATGATCAGGGCGGGCGTGATGATGGCGAACATCATCTGGTACATGCTGAAGACGTTGTGAGAGACCCAGTAGGCATAGTCGGTGTTGGGGGCGGAGGTCACGCCCTTGAGGAAGGAGAACTCCAAGCCACCGAGGATCGGGCTGTTAAACCCTTTGCCGAAGACGAGGCTATATCCCACCACCCACCAGAGGATGGAGACCAATCCGGTGATCCCCAGACATTGAGCGAGGATGGAGAGAACATTCTTGGATCTCACCAAACCGCCGTAGAAAAGCGCCAAACCCGGGAGGGTCATGAAAAGCACCAAAGCGGCCGAGGTCATCATCCAACCGTTGTGCCCAGGACCCGCCACACCTACTGATGCGGTGGTCAGGCCATCCGGAATATTCCCTTTTTCATCTTTCAGAGGTGCCGTCGGATCGGTGTTGCCAAGATAGGCCTCCAATCCGGCCACCCTTTGCTCAAGGCTGGGGGTCGGGGCTTCGGCACGGACTCCCATGACCGACATCCATAATACGGAAAGCACCACCATCGGGCGCCATCCCAACATACTTTGCATCGTCATACTCATTCTCCTTTGCTTGGTCTGTTCTCTTGCGCCTTCGGCGGACCTTTGGTGCAGACTCTTCACCAAGAGATCATATCTCATCTAGCAAATGCCATGCCAACCTTTGTTGGTTTCATAAAATTAATGTATCGTGTTGACGAACAACATTATGGGCTGGGCGGCAAGCGTGCGGTATTTACCAAAGATAAGCTTGGGTGGCTGATTTTGGCCAAACCGGGTTCAGACCAGCGGTCGATCAGAATACCACCTACCGCTCCCCGGGGTCTGCGGGAAGAAGGCCTAGGCTTGGGGCTCTTCGGCCTTGGCCGCACCGATTCCCTCGCCCACGGCGTAGCGCGTGAAACGACGGACCACGATGTTTTCGCCCAGTTCCCCGATTTTGTTGTTGATGACTTCCTTGATCGTAAGGTTGGCGTCCTTGACGAAGGCCTGCT
>RGGS01000373.1 GCA_010024525.1 Verrucomicrobiota bacterium
AAGACCCTGATCGTGGGCCGGGACAACACGAGTACGACCTTTGCCGGCACTTTTACCAACACGACCAACGCGGCGCGGATCATCAAGGCCGGCACCGGGACCATGACTCTGAGTGGCAGCAACACCTATAGCGGAAGCACCACGGTCAGCGGGGGAAGCTTGATTGTCATCCGCACCAATCTGACGGCCACCATCACCCCCACCAGTATTTCGGTCGCTTTCAGCAACACGCCTGCGACCAACACCCCTTATACGATTTTAACAGGTCCCCTGGCGGGAGGGCCGTACTCCACAGTCACGGTTTCTTCGCCCAGCGGGTATAATGGCACGGTAGACACCAACAGCGGCACGATCAGTGTGACTGCAGCTTCATCGGCCAACCCGCCGACGATCACCAGCACGAACGCCTTCACGGGCACGGTGGGAGTGGCGTTCAGCAACAACATCACCGCAACGGGGTACACGCCGATTACTTTCTCGGGCACAGGTTTACCCGGGGGTCTTTCGGTCGCATCCAATGGGGCGATCACGGGTACGCCCACAAATGCGGGGCCTTTTAACGCGACGCTGACTGCCACCAACGCCGCCGGAACGAACACTCAATCCGTCACCTTCACGATCGCCAAGGGCACGCCGAGCATTATCACGCTACCCACGGCCAGTGATCTTACCGCAGGTCAGGCGCTTGTTTCTTCGAGCCTAACGGGAGGAAACGGAAGTGTTGTGGGTGCCTTCGCTTGGACGGACTCCAGCATCATTCCTCAGGTGGGAACGAGCAGTCGAAGCGTGACCTTCACGCCCACGGACACGGCCAATTACAACACGGCCACCACCAGTGTGAGTGTGACCGTGAAGCCGGCCGGGGAATCGATCGGCAACTTCCTGCCTGCGGGACAACCGACCAATTCGGAAACCGTGGGTAAATATCTGATCGGTGGAGCCACCAACTTTAACGCTAGTTCAGAGAGTCCGCTGGTCACAGCGAGTTCCACTCATCTGGTCCTGACCGCGATCATCCGCACCAACGACGCCGGCTACTCCAGCAACCAAGTGGTGGGTCAGTGGGTGACCAACCTCTCGGATTACTCCGGCTTGGCGGCGGGAAGTAATGAGGTGATCGGTGCCCCCTCGGCCAATCAGACCAATGTGCCCACCGGATTTCAGCGAAGGGACTTCAGCGTCAACCGCGACAACGGAACCAACCGGTTGTTCCTCCGCCTGAAAGCAACCCTGCAACCGTAGTCGCTTTGAGGTCTTGGGGCAACAGGCCCGAGGGGAGCAGGGTCTTGAATCCTTTTGCATCACCCGTCCGTGGACGGGATCGACTCTCCGCAATCTTTTTCCCCGCGTTGGATAAACGGATCCTCGTTTCTTTTTCGTTTCTCCCCTTGTACATTCGAGAAATGGGGTGCGGTTTGCTGATCATGACCATTGTGGGTTGGGTGACGCTGGGTCGCGCGGAGGGGGATATCCCGAAACCAAATGTCCTCATTCTCCTGACGGATGACCAGGGGTGGGGTGACTTGGGGGTGCAGGGAGCCAAGGATGTGGGCACACCC
>RGGS01000374.1 GCA_010024525.1 Verrucomicrobiota bacterium
ATGCCCACATCCAATTTCACCACATCCCCGTAAGCCAACCGCCTGGACCCACCGATTCCATGAACCACCTCCTCGTTGACCGAAATGCAGAGTTGTCCCGGAAATTTTCGGTAGCCGAGAAAAGCGCTTCGAGCCCCGTGTTGAGCGATCAACTCCCCCGCCCAACGGTCGATTTCACCGGTGGTTCGTCCGGGTTCCAGTCCTGCCACAAGTTTTAGGAGAATTTGACGGGCTAGACGGCAACTGGACCTCATCCCGGCGATGCCCGAGGCATCCTTAATGGGAATGATCGGCATGCCCTAACGAAATCTTAGCGAAGGGAAACGAGAATTCCGCCCAAAGCGATCAGAGCAATAATCACCAGAAGCCAGGCAATCTGAGACTCTGAAATCGCATTGGAGGTGCCACCGGTTCCAGCCATGGTCCGACCTTTAATCCGGCCCTTCTTCAGGAATCCATCATAGTGACGCTGCAAAAGATAGGTCTCCGCTTGCCTCATCGTATCCAGCATGACTCCGACAATGATCAACAATCCTGTTCCCCCGAAAAATTGCGCCGTGATGCTGGGCACCCCCATCAGGTTCTGCACCAACATCGGTAGAACGGCCAAGGCGGTCAGGAAAATAGCTCCGGCAAAAGTCAGGCGGGTCATCGAATAATCGAGGAACTGGGCGGTTGTTTCTCCCGGGCGTACGCCCGGAATGAAACCTCCGTGCCGCTTCATGTCATCGGCAATCTGAATGGGATTAAAGACCATGGCCACCCAGAAATAGGAGAAAAAGAAAATCATGCCGGCATAAAGGACGTAATGTAGCCAGCCGGTGGCCAAAGCCGCGGAAATTCGGTTGGCAGTGGGCGAACCCGGAAACAGGAAGCCCAAAATGCTGGCAGGAAAAAGCAATATGGCATTGGCAAAGATGATCGGCATCACCCCTGCATAGTTGACCTTCAGCGGCAAAAAGGAGGTCTGTCCACCGTACACCCGGTTTCCTCGGACTTGTTTGGCATATTGCACACTAACTTTTCGCAGGGCTTGGGTGAGCGCAATGGTGGAGGCAATCACCACAAACAGGAAAGCCAGGAGCAAAAAGAGGACGAAGGGGCTGATGGGTTCCCTGCCGCTCCCGGCGGGAGGCACAAAAACCTGCCAGCCCGCCACCAAGGCAGCCGGCAAACGGGCCACAATCCCGATCGTGATGATCAGGGAAATTCCGTTTCCGATTCCTTTCTCCGTCACCTGTTCTCCAATCCACATCAAGAGCATGGTTCCGGCCGTCAGGGTGATGACGGTGATGATGCGAAAACCCAAGCCGGGCTCAGGGACCAAAGGCCCCATCCGCTGAATCACCTGGTCGATGCCGTTAAAAATCGGGATACGGGCGGGATTCTCAAAACTGACGGCCAGCAGGTATCCCTGAACCACACAAAGGATCAGGGTGCCCAAGCGGGTGTACTGGGTGATCTTCTGACGCCCCCCCTCCTCCCTGACCATTTTACCGAGGGAAGGAATCACGCCGGTCGCCAACTGCAT
>RGGS01000375.1 GCA_010024525.1 Verrucomicrobiota bacterium
TGACCACGCTGGAGAAAGATTCGTTCCCCCCCTTTTTCCAGGCTTTCAGACGGGCGTAAGCGGGCTCATCCAAGGTGATGGTCTTCATGCCTTCGTGTATACACGAATAGGCGCACAAAACAAGGCTCAGAACAGAAGCTGACGCTCGGCCGGAGATAGTTCCCGCCACTTGCCGGGTTTGAGGTCGCCAAATTCTAGAGCGCCGATCCGAACGCGCAGTAGACGCAGGGTGGGGTGGCCGATGGCGGCGGTCATCTTTCGGACCTGCCGATTTTTCCCTTCGGTCAACTCCAGGGCGATCCAGCAGTCTGGGACGGTTTTGCGGACTCGGATGGGGGGATCTCGTGGAGGGAGTTGGGGTTGAGGATTCAGAAGCCAGGCTCGGCAGGGAAGTGTCTGGTGCCCGCCAATCGAAACGCCTTGGGAGAGTTTTTCCAAGGCAGCAGGGGTGGGCAGGCCCTCCACCTGGGCCCAGTAGCGCCGGGGATGGGCGTTTTGGGGTTCGAGGAGTCGGTGATTGAGGCCGGGTTCGTCGCTGAGGAGAAGGAGGCCTTCGGAGTCGGCATCGAGCCGGCCCAGCGGGTAGACATTTTTGGGAAAACCGAATTCGGACAGGGTTCGATTCGACGATCCATCGGGCGTGAACTGGGAGAGAACCCCGTAGGGCTTGTGAAAGGCGAGGAGCATGAACAGAGGAATCAGGCGGGGTTCGCTGATGAGGCGGATGGCGGGCTTACTGCAAAAGATCTGCTTTCGTTTTCTGATCCAAAGAGGAGGTGGTGGAAATAAACTGTCGCGCGGCGGTTGGGTCGTATTGTTTCCAGCGATCGATCGCGGCAAGAATGGCGCTTTGCCGCAATCCGGGAGATGAAATCCGTTCGGCCCACTGGGCGGCGGCGCCGGCATCATAGGGGGAGAGGGAATTGCAATATGCGCTCAGGGCGGTGTCCCGTTGGCTGGCTTGTGCCAAACTGTTGATCCATTGACCAGCAGCCTGCGGATCGGTTTTGGCCCAAGTGCCTGCGACCGCACCGAGGGCCGCGTTCCGGTCTGATTCGCGCGCGAGAGAGAGAGACCACCCCGCCGCCTCGAGCGGATCCATGGAGGTCCAGCGTCCGGCGACGGATCCAATGCGTGAGGCAAAGAAAGGTTCGCCGATCGGGCTGGCCAGCCAGTTCGCGGCGGCTTGTGGATCCGTCCCGATTAAGGTGCCCAAGGCGGCTTCAAAAAATTTTCTTTGGACCGGTCCGACCGCCAATCTGGTCCCTAGGCTGGCTTCGGCCGACTTCCCCAAACCCCAGGAGAGGGCCGAGGCTGGATCCTTTTTCACCCAATCGGCGGCCAATTTGGAGATCAAGGCCCATTGAATGTCGCCTGGTTGTTGAATCAGCCAGTTCGCAGCTCCCGGTGGATCGCGGCGGGTCCATTCCCCCAAAATGGCATCCAGTGTTTTTTCGCGGAGGGGTCCGGGCAACGTGCGTGCCCATTGCATCGCGTTGGAGAAACTTTTTTGTGCCTGGGGCGGGGCGGT
>RGGS01000376.1 GCA_010024525.1 Verrucomicrobiota bacterium
GAAGTTCGCCTGATGGAAAACCCCAAGCTGCCTCCGGCCTCCCTGCGACTTAGCGGCGCTTTCGAATATGACAACCGAAGCGCGGGCTTCGACCTGCGGGATGTTACGCTCCTGTTTCCAGATTTCCGCGATGATCCGGTGATGATCTCCTCTTTTCATTGGAGTCCCGGTTCTTTGCGGGCGAAAGCTGAGGGTGGAGTTTTGGATTTGCGCGGAGTGCTGGCCCAGACGCAAGTCTGGCAGGATGCCTCGAAGGATCCGAAAGCGCCGGTTTCCCCTCCATGGAGAATGGATCTGTCTGCCGCTCTGAGGAAAATCATTGTCCAAGAGGCGGAAGTGGGACCGGTGAAAATTCCCCGACTCCTTTTCGGCCCGGAGGAAATACAGCTGGAACCTTCGGTCGTGCAGGTCCAAGGGGGCTCGATCAATGCCTCCGTTCTGGGGGCCGGCACCGGCAAGCCAGTGCAGGCTCAGGTGGTGATCAACAAGTTTCCTCTCGGGGCCATTCTGGGAAACGCCATTCATGATGCGAGGGGTCCAATCGGAGGTTGGGCGGATTTGCAACTGACGGCCCGATCCCAAGGTCCCTCCCTGGAAGATTTGAGAAGAAGCCTCGCGGGCCAAGGAAGCTTTCGCTTATATCAGGCCCATCTGGAAAATCTTCCCTCCCTGGCCCAAGCCCTGCAAAAAACCGGGGCACTCCTTGGATCCAGTTATATCGCGGCCAGCCAAATCAACGACCTGGGATCGGAATTCCAGGTCCAAGGCGAGAGAATCACCATACCCGACCTCCAAGTGGTGGGGAACGCTCTCTCGGCCAATCTCCAGGGATGGCTCAATTGGTTCACCCAAGTGCTGGATTTTAAACTGCAGTTTGCCTTGACCAAAGAGGCGATGCAAAGCAGCGGGCAACTTCAGGGTGCGATGACCCAGCTGATTGGAAGAAGCAGCGATTATTACACCAAGATCCCCGGGGATGCGCGGATCACGGGCACGCTGAGCGATCCGAATGTGCAGATGGATATCGGAAAAATGCTGGCCGAAGCCGGCATCAACCTCCTCCTGAATGCCCCCTCCGGAATCTTGCAGGGGGCGGATGGAGCCACCGGCGGGGCCACCGCCCCGGTGACCGCCCCGATTCAAAGCGCGCTGAAGCTGTTTGGGTTTTGAACCGCGGATACTTTGCCGATAGGATTTGTCTATGCGTAGCATGACCGGCTTTGGCTCCGTCCAGGTACCCATCCGGCATGCCCGGATCGGGATCGAGGTCAGTTCCGTCAACAAACGGGGATTGGAGATCCTGGTTTACACGCCGGGGGAATTGACCCGGATCGAAAGGCAGATTCGTGAGGAAGTGGCGGAGTCGGTGACCCGGGGCAAGGTGACGGTGGCTCTGAATGTGGAGGCATCTCCCGCACAAAACGGCCGGAGTCTCGATCTGAAAAAAGCCGCGCTCTACGCCCGGCAACTGCGTTCGGCAGGAAAAAAGCTAGGGGTGGAGGGTGGGCCGGTTTGGTCGGATCTTTTGGG
>RGGS01000377.1 GCA_010024525.1 Verrucomicrobiota bacterium
ATTACTCTGCCAGGCAGAGAGATTGGCGCCTGGAAGGATCGAAAAACTGTTCCCACTAGCGGTGCGGTAAGGCAGCCCAAGGGAGCCGAATCCGATTCCCGGCAGCCGATCATTCGTGCCGCTTCGGATTGGATTCCAACAAGAGGAGTTGTCATCCACCCAGAAAGCGTAGCGGATGGAACGGTTGGTGTCGGTGCCATTGGTGATTTCCACGGCGGAAACGGTGCGCCGGATCCCAGCCGCCGAATCGATCACGATCGTATTGGTCAGAGAGGAAGATGGGTTGGTATTGGTCGAAACAAGCCGGACCGGACCAGCAGAACTTAGCACGGGCACACCATTTCCGCCCAAAGTGAAACTCCAAAGATAGTTATTGGACGCATCTGCATCTTGTGCGGAAACATATTGAAAGGAGGTGCCGATGGTCTGCTGAATCAGCCCCTGCGCCGCCGCCAGCCCGCTCTCCGCCGCCAGTTCCGCCCGCACCCGTTCCGCCGTGTTGCGGGTGACCAGCCGGTCCATCCGCGCCGCCTGGAAAAAGGCCAGCGCCCCGAGCGCCATCACCGCCACGATCAGCAGCGTGGACACAAGGGCGAAACTTTCCCTCCCCACCCTTTTTTTCATGGGGAAACCCTCCAGAGGTAGGTTTTGCCGAATTTCTGGATGTTGTTTGTGTCGGTCCAGTCACTCGCCGTCTTGAAGGCCTGTGCTTTTTGCTGGGGGTACGCCGTAAGTTCCAGCTGTACCAGGTCTGGCTTGCTCTGCCAGGCCGTGCTGTTCCCCAGAAGATCCTCGCCGGTGAGGTTGCCGTTGGTGGTCCACCGTTTCAATTCCGCCCGGAAATAGACCACATTGCCGGCCAGCTCCTCCGTGACGGGATTGGCCCCCAGCAGGCTATCGGCGCCGGTGATGGAGGATTGGGAAACAAGATTACTGAGAACTGCCGGGCTGGTGCCGAGCCGACGTATCAGCCGGTAGGAACCCTGGACGTTGTTGCTCACGTAATATTGCACGGCACAAAGATCGCCAGGGGTATTGGTGCCCTGGGCATTCGCATTGAGCAGGGTGAGAAAAGTCAGCTGGGAGGAGTTGTTGGCATCCAGGCTGATAAAAACAGGGCGTCCAGGCGCTACCACCATGCCTTTGAGGTCGGACTCCAACAACTGGAGCGCGGTGCGGACTTCCCGGCGCGCATCCATGCCCCTTTGCGCCGACTGCCAACCCCGCATCGCCTGATCGAGCATTGCCACCAACGCCACCATCAACAGCGACAATACCGTCATCGCCGCCATTAACTCCACCAAGGTGAATCCGGGACAAGAGAAACAGGGGCGGCGGATATTCATGGGGCCACCAACCAAGTAAAAACGGATCGCAAACGGTTGGTTTGGGGAACTGAGGCCGGATACTCCACCGTAAAAGTCACCACACTTCCCAGAGCCCCCTGCGGACTGACGGCCAGCCCACCCACCACATCCGTGCCGTCGGTTAAGGCGTTGGATGGGATGGAATTCCCCAAGTTAGTCGAGG
>RGGS01000378.1 GCA_010024525.1 Verrucomicrobiota bacterium
TGACGTGCCGGAGAGCAACATGGATGGCCATGGGAGAATGGTTGTTGGGCGCCGGGTC
Source organism: Verrucomicrobiota bacterium (assembly GCA_010024525.1). Lineage (GTDB taxonomy): Bacteria > Verrucomicrobiota > Verrucomicrobiia > Methylacidiphilales > Verrucolacustridaceae > Verrucolacustris. Next base: position 59 of record RGGS01000378.1, read on the forward strand.
AGAGCGCGTGCCAAACCTGAGCCATCCGAACGGGATGTCCACTCAACAATTCCGGGGGGATTTCCGGGGCGGACGGAGGGATTGCGGCCCGTTCATCGGCTCAGGAACCCTGAAATCTGCCGTCTCCGGGCCAAACAGAGCCCGGATCGGTCGGAGGGGACGTGCACTATCGAGGGAGGCCGGACCCGCTCAGGTGGTTCATCGCCTAGGCGAATCGTCGCCAACGAAGGGCGATACCAACGAGAAAAACCGTACGGTTCGATGAACCAACGAAGTGAACCGAAGAAGAGGTGGTGGCTGGGGGCGGGATCGAACCGCCGACACTGCGATTTTCAGTCGCATGCTCTACCAACTGAGCTACCCAGCCGCACCGAAGAGCGCGAATCAAACTCGGTGAGACCCGACTTTGGCAAGCCGGTTTTCCGAGATTTTTCCAACCGCCTGCCCTGACATCGACAAAGGGATTGCCGCTGTGCGGGCCATTGCCGCGATCGAGCGTGTTGGCGGGCGGCACCACGCTGAGGATCGGCGTCACCCCTTTGCGCTCCGGAACGAACCGCATGTGGTAGTACCACTCATCATGCATGGTGAAGGGCTTTACGCCCCGGGTCACCGGATGCACCGGCAGCGATTCGAACTTCGCCGTCCAGGTGGGGTTCACGCTCCAGAACATCTCGAAATAGCCCCCGGTCCAATCGAGCATGGCGAAGCCCGGATCGCCCGCCGGAACCTCGACCCCGTAGTGGGCCGCTCCGATGCCGACCCCCTTGGCCGACAGTTCATTCATGAGCTTGAGGCGCTCGGGCTTGATCGCCGGGTGGGCCGTGCCGCCATTGGCGAACACCACCACCGCGTCGGCCGATTTGAGGATGGCCGTATCCGAGGGCCACCCGTTGCTCACCACGGTGGCGTGGATGCCCGGGATGCGATTCAGGCAACCCGCCAACAGGATGCTTCCGGCCCGGAATTCGTGATCGCCCGGGGCATGGCTGGGAGTACCCGCAATGAGGACGATTTCTTTGTCGGCCGCCGCCATGGACAACGAGGACACGACGGCCATCAAGGAGAGGAACAGGCGTTTCATTGGATTGCCGAACAGCGTGCGCCCCAGCTGGGGAGACGGCCAGCATTTGTTCGGCAGCCGCGGCGCCCAAACGACGACTCCGAGAAGGCCGACTCAAAAAAAACTCGAAAAAAGATACCCAAGACTTGCATGCATTGATCTGCAATGCATAGTTGTCCCATGAAGATCAGCAAGGACCTCAATGCCGCATCGGCCAGCACCATCGTTCTTGGCATCCTCCGGGGCGGCGAAAGTTACGGATACGCCATCGTCCAGAAGGTCAAGGAACTCTCTGGCGGGGAGGTCGAGTGGACAGATGGCATGTTGTACCCAATTCTCCACCGACTGGAGGCCGACGGTTTGATCAACGCCCGATGGGGCGAGTCGGAAACCGGTCGCAAGCGGAAG
>RGGS01000379.1 GCA_010024525.1 Verrucomicrobiota bacterium
CGCTTTTTTCCAGGGCGGCCACAATCTTTTCCGCGGTCAGCGTGAGCTGATCCATTTTCTGCAGTAGTTGGGTGGCCCAAGCAGGCTCAGTGGAGGAGGGGGAAGATGAGGAGGGAGTCATCAAGGTCTGGGATGGCTTGGGTGAAGCAGCGGCGGCCAGGGATTGAGGAGAGGCGGGCTGCGGAGCCGTCTGGGCCGCGACTTGGGTGGCAGGCTTGATTGTGGAAAATGCGACCCAGTCCTGACCTCCCTCGATGACGACCAAGGTGGCATCGGTGATGGTACCCGCGGCGTGGAGGCTCTGAAGTTCAGTCAGCGGAATTGGACCCGCCGCCTGATTTTGAGCGTCGACGTAGTAGTAGCGGGCCGTGGAGCTCATCGGGCGCAACTTTGGCGGGTTTCCGTGGGATTGGCCAGCTTGGACGAAAGAAGGGCAGTCAGGTAGTCGTGGGCTTTGCGATAACTTTTTGATTCCATGAAGTGGCGCAGGCGTGGGTCGAGCTGCGGGGCGAGTTCGGCTTCGAGTTTTTCGAGGGTGCGTGAAGAGGATTTAAGCTTTTCCGTCCAGGCGGCCTGCAGCGAGCCCGCCCCCCCTTGGCGGATCGTCAGCAAATATTCGGAGAGGGCGGAGAGGAGGTGAGATTCTGCCAGAGATAGGGCCATATTCCTAAGATAGAAAAGGGTTTTCCGGGTGTCCAATGCTTGAGTCAGGAGGAAGGACGATTTAACAATGGTAGATGGCAGTACCCAAAGGCTTGGTGGCGGTTTTAGCCGGGGATGGAATCGGTCCCGAGGTGATGTCGGCGACCCGTGAGGTTTGTGCAGCGGTCGAAAAGGCGCACGGGTTCCAACTGGAGTGGAAGGAGGGTTTGGTGGGGGGGGCAGCGATTGATGCCCGGGGAAAGGCTTTGCCGGATGAGACGGTGGATCTTTGTCGCTCGGCCCAAGCGGTGCTTTTCGGAAGTGTCGGAGGTCCGAAATGGGAATCCCTTCCCCCGAACGAGCAACCGGAGAGAGCGGCGTTGTTGCCCCTGCGTAAAATCTTCGGGCTATACGCCAACCTTCGCCCCGCGGTGCTTTATCCCGAATTGGTGGGTTGCTCGCCCCTGCGACCAGACCGGGTGGCGGGGGGATTTGATGTATTGGTGGTTCGTGAGCTGACGGGGGGTCTTTATTTCGGCAAACCTAAGGAGACGATCAAAACAGCCCAGGGAGAGCGGGCAGTGGACTCGATGGTCTATGAGACCCATGAGATTGAGCGGGTCACCCAGGTGGCCTTTCGGGCAGCGGCAGGAAGAAAGAAGCGGGTGACTTTGGTGGATAAAGCCAACGTGCTGGAGACCAGTCTTCTTTGGCGAAAGGTGGTTAAGGGAATCGCGGTCCAACATCCCACTATTACCCTGGATTTTGTCTATGTGGACAATGCGGCCATGCAGTTGGTGCGAGAGCCCGGGCGGTTTGACGTTCTGCTCTGTGAAAATCTTTTTGGCGACATCATCAGTGACGAAGCGGCGGCGGTGGCGGGTTCC
>RGGS01000380.1 GCA_010024525.1 Verrucomicrobiota bacterium
AGGCCGTTGATCATGGTAGTGTGGGAATCGGTTCCCACGAGGGAATCTGGGTAGGCAAGGACGGTGCCGTCGGCCTGTTTTTGGGTAAAGACTCCTCGGGCTAAATATTCGAGATTCACCTGATGGACGATCCCGATCCCCGGGGGAACCACGCCGAAGGTTTCAAAGGCCTGCTGACCCCACTTCAGGAACTCGTAGCGTTCACGGTTTCTTTTGAACTCATGCCGCATGTTGAGAGCAAAGGCCTGGGATGTTCCGTTGACGTCCACCTGGACGGAGTGGTCCACCACCAGGTCGACCGGGACGAGGGGCTCGATGATCTTGGGGTTCTTTTTTAAGCGGGCCACGGCATCGCGCATGGCGGCAAGGTCCACGAGAAGGGGAACGCCGGTGAAGTCCTGTAAAACAATCCGGGCGACCGTGAAGGGAATTTCCTCGGGAGCCGGCTTGGCGGCGTTCCAGCGGGCCAGATTTTCCACATCCCGCGAGCGGGCTTTCAGGCCGTCGCAATGGCGAAGCACGGATTCCAAAACGATGCGTAGAGAGACCGGCAGGCGAGAGAGATCGACTTTCAGTTCTCCACCCAATTTGGGGAGGGACTGGTAGGCGTAGGATTTACCGGTGGAAGTCAGGGTGGCGCGGGTGGAGACTCGAAGATCAGGCATCGTGACTTTCTATCAAAGAACCTTTCCAAGATGAAGATCAAGATGTGTGGGCCTAGCCCTGTGAACTTCTGGCTTAAACTTCACAAAAAATCGGGCAAAGTCCCTGGATGGCTTTATTGGTGCAAAAATACGGGGGAACCTCGGTGGCCAATTTGGAGCGGATCCAAAAAGTGGCTGATCGGGTTGCGGAGTCCCGCCGTAAAGGAAACCGGCTAGTGGTGGTGGTCTCGGCGATGAGCGGGGTAACCGACGGCTTGCTCAAAATGGCGCGTGGTTTGCATGCAGAACCGAGTGAGAGGGAAATGGATCTTTTGCTGGCGACCGGGGAACAGACCACGACAGCCCTCCTGGCCATCGCCCTGCAGGCTCGGGGAATCGCCGCCGTGGCGTTGACGGGGGCCCAAGCGGGAATCGTCACGGATGGAACCCATACCAAGGCGCGGATCGCGAATGTGACTCCGGCGGCGGTACAGGCTCACCTGAAGTCCGGAAGGGTGGTCATTGTGGCGGGGTTTCAGGGCCAATCGATGCAGGGACAGATCACGACGTTGGGACGAGGTGGATCTGATCTCACGGCGATTGCCTTGGCAGCGGTTTTGAAAGCCACGCGATGCGAGATCTACACGGATGTCGACGGGGTCTACACCGCGGATCCGCGAACCGAGCCCGGTGCTTCAAAAATCGGGGAAATCTCCTACGACGAGATGTTGGAGCTGGCGAGCACCGGAGCCAAGGTCATGCAGGCCCGCTCGGTGGAGTTTGCCAAAAAGTTCGGAGTGGTCTTTGAGGTGCGATCGAGTTTCAATCATGCCCGAGGAACCCTGGTGAAAGAAGAA
>RGGS01000039.1 GCA_010024525.1 Verrucomicrobiota bacterium
CCTCAAATCACGCAAAGCTCAAGGGCAACCCGATTTTCAAGCCTCGGACCCCACCGACTACCAAACCACCTACGCCCAAACCCCTGGCTCTGTTGCCGCCCCCACCGCCGGTCTCCACTTTACTCCCGAACTCCTGAGGAAGTTTTCCCATGCCTTCGTCACACTCCACGTTGGCCTCGGCACCTTTCGCCCCATCAAGACAGAGGATTTTCGCGAGCACCCCATGCACTCGGAACATTACGAAGTCCCTGCGGGTTTTGCCGAAAAAGTCGCAGAAGCGGATCAGCTTATCGCGGTCGGCACCACCTCTGTTCGCGTCCTGGAATCCGCACCCCATCTGAACCCGCACCAGGGAACCACGTCTGCCTTTATTTACCCGCCTTACCAGTTCAAACGGGTGGGAGGGATCATGACCAACTTTCACTTGGCTCATTCCACCCTTCTTCTTTTGGTGGCCGCATTTGCCGGTCCCGAACTCACTCTCCGGGCCTACCGTCACGCTTTGGATCAGGGATACCGTTTTTACAGCTTCGGCGATGCCATGCTGATTCTTTAAGAACGGTTATTTTACTTCCGGCTTCTTGATCGGTTCCAGCACCTCCACCAGCTCAATGTTGAAAACCAAGGTCTCGTTGGGACCAATATTGCCATAAGGAGTTCCCGAGGCTCCATAGGCCAAATGGGACGGAATCACCACTTCCCACTTGTCTCCCTCCCGCATGCGGGGGAGCACGTCCTGCCAACCCGCCACTGTCCGATCAACTTTAAATTCCCCGGGTTGACCCTCCTTTGACTGGTCGAAAACCCTGCCGTCCACATGCTTGCCAACATAATTCACCTTTACCCGATCGCTTGTCTTCGGTGTTTTCCCTTTTCCCGTGGCCTCAATTTTGTAAAGGATGCCGTTTTTTAACTGCTGCACCCCCTCTTGCTGCCGATAATCCTCAGTGAAGATAGCTCCCTGGGTGATGTTATGCCGCCCCCCCTTTCCCTCCTCCAAGGCATCCTCCCCCTGACTTTGGCAGATCCAAAGGGCAGACAAAATTCCCGCAAGAACAAGGCCGCTCTTCATGTGAAAATCCTAGGTCGCCGCCGCACCTTGACAATCCTCACCCCGCCTCCGGAACCGCTGGCTCAAAAAACTCCTCGTAAGGAAATTTGGGCGTAAGGAGCCATGGTGCTTCGAATGGATTCATTGAGCCGAGGCAGATCAAAGGTCCTCCATACCATGGCTCCGGCTTCCCCCTGCAAGGAAACACCCTCGGTAAAACTCCAATTGACGCCCGCACCGGCCCTCGCTTCAAAATAATTCACCAAAGTTCCCGCCAGACTCCGGTTTTCATAGACCCCTGAATCATCGCTGGGCAATCGCGCGGTTACCCCGAGGATTTCACCCCCCGCAAACAGATTCACCTCCTCATCCACGGCATAATTGATTGTGGGTTTGGGAGCACTGAGATTGAACAACCACTCTTTCGTCGGTTGCCAGCGGATCCCGGGCACAGGCATGACCGGAAAAAACTGGAATATGTCCGCGCGCAACGCGATGAACCACTGAAACTCGGCATTGAGAATATTCGTCCAGGCAAAAACCGCCGGCATATTGACGTTGTGCCAGTTGATATAATTCCACGTCCCATAAATACCGGGCTCCACCTGAATTCTCATAAACCAATCCGGACTAATCTCAAAATCTCCCCCAAAAATGGCATTTAAACCCTGAAGATTTTCGGGAAGAGGCATCGGCCCGTCAAAACCGAAGGTGAAAAGCTGCCAATTTGCCCCCACGATTCCCACGCAACCCTCATCCAACCGCTTGCTCCCCAGCAAACCAATAATCCCCGACTGCTCGTTCACATTCCCTTGACCATTGGTCAAGCTGGCGTTCCAGACATAACCATACTCGGCCGCCAATTCAACGGACCATTCGTCATTCTTCCCCGTTTGGCTTCTGTCCGGGCCAAATGCCGAGCGGGTGGTTCCAATCTGCTCACGCACGGGCGCGAGCGGATCCTCGATTTCTCCCCCCGGCTCCAACGGGTCGGATGCCACAATGGCGCCATTGGAACCCACTCCCGAACCCCCATCTTGGGGAAAACTTCCAAGGTTTGATGTGTTCGATACTTGGTTCGATGCAACCGACATCCTTTGTGACCATGCAATATCAAAATTAACAATGGCTGTTAATATCAAGACTGGTAGGTATTTGCGTGAGTTTTTAAACTTCACCTTCGAAAAATATATGTTTGTTTTTTGAATTCCAATGTTTTTATTATAAATATGTAAGTTATTTTTTATCAGATATTTGTGACTTAACTATTTCGCAAGCCGCCTTGACCTCTCGCATGAATAAGGATTCCCCGATCAACCTAGCAGTGGCTTGGGCCAATTGCCCGGGGTCGGTCAGGACCCCGTCAACACGACAAATCAACGAGCGACCTTCTCCATAAGGCCATATCCCATAAATGCTGATCGCACCGTAATAACCGTTGGAAGCGTAGTACTGCATGTCCGCCACTTCCCACCGACCTCCTAAACCCGGGCGCATCACTCCGCAACCAAGGGCCACCGCCGGTGATTTATCGACCTCCATCAACATCCAATAATCGTTGACCACGATTTTCTCTTTTTCATCCCTCCCCCCATATGCCAAGGCGGTGAGCACACGACGGAATTCGTCACGCACCGGACCGTTTTCTTTCAGGACATCCCGGAGTTCCGAATCAAAATCAACCATCGTCCCGGGTCCGGAAGGGACTCCGGGGATTTCTCTCCAACCACCCCGGAAATACGTTTGAATTTTGTTGTCCAAAACCGAAATCCATCCATCGGCTTTCCCCAGGGTGATTTTGCTGATTTCTTCTGGCGTGAGATGATAGCGGCCCTCCTTTTTCCCCTCCACCCCGAGAAGGGTGTCAAACGGCAATTTCTGCAAGGAAGAGCGAAAGCGATCCCAGGCTCCCGATGCTAGGGGACGGGTGAACTTTTGGTACACTTTAACGGTGCCCCCCTCGTCCCACGAGAGCTCCTTTCCACCTGTGGGATCCAGATCCAGGATCAATGGCGCCACTTTCTCCGGAGGCGCGGATGCGATGAAAAAAACTTTGGCCCCCAAGAAACCGGGGCGGGCTCCGCCTGCCAGCCACTTTTCACCCACAATTTCCCCTTTCTCCAGTTCTTCCACCGGCACCTGGAAGCCCATCCGTTTCAAATCTGCTTTCCACCCGGTTTCCTGCCCTGCCGATTCCTGACCGTAACCCCATCCCCCCAGACCTAGGCAGAACAGAATGATCCATCTTAAGGCATTGACTCTGGGGGCTGTTTGCATAAGTATTTCTTCTTATCTCATGGCCACTGCTACGAAAAGTAAGATCATCGCCGGCAACCGACTCCACGAAAAGGATACGGGTTCATCCGACGTGCAAATCGCCCTCCTCACCGAAAGAATCAACCACCTATCCGCCCACCTGCAAAACGCCGTGAAGGACTTCGCCTCCCGTCGGGGTCTTCTCTCCATGGTAAGCCGCCGGCGCCGTCTTCTCGATTATCTCCACCGCACCGAACCCAAACGCTATCATTCCCTTCTGCAGAAACTTAACCTGAGGAAATAAACTCACCTAAAACCAAACCCCAAGTCCCCGAGATACGGGAATCCTCTGCACCCTTGTTGGCTGGGCAGATGACACCACGCAGGCTTCAGACGGCCTCCGCTGTGTCCTCTGAAAGCCGACCAAACGAAGGTCAGCGTTCCCCACCTGCGTCCCTGATAACCGAGTCCTCAATCGGCCTGGATTCGCATCCTCGACGGCAATCAAAATCAATATGAACCAGAAACATCAATCCCTGACCGCCCGCGTGGGTGATCGCGACCTGCACATCGAATCCGGAAAATACGCCAAACTCGCCGACGGCGAAGAAATCCTCACCTGCCGGATGGTCGATCGGCCTTTGCGCCCCCTCTTTCCGAAGGGCTACTACTTCGACACCCAGGTCATTGCCATCCTTCTCAGCACCGACGGCCTGAACGATCCCGACATTTTGGCGATCAACGGCGCTTCCGCCGCCCTGATGGTCTCCGATATTCCCTGGGCTGGCCCGGTGGCCGGGGTCCGGGTCGCCCGTCTCCAAGGCAAATTTGTGGCGAACCCCACCCACCCTGAAATCGCCGAAAGCGATCTCGATCTCGTTTACGTGGGCACGGAACACGAAGCTCTTATGATCGAAGGCAGCGGAAAGGAACTTCCTGAAGCCGAGTTCAAAGCCGCTCTCGAATTCGCCCACCAAGCCATCCAGCCCATCATCAAAATCCAGAAGGAACTCGCCGCCTCCTGCGGGAAGCCGAAGCGACAACCCGCTTTGATGCTCGTCAAAGACGAACTCCTGGAAATCGCCTACCAGGTGGCCGGTACACGCATCGAAGCCGCCATCTATCAACCTTCCAAAGTCGCCCGTTACCAGGCGGTCGAGGCGCTCCGCGAGGAGGTCAAAGCCAAGATTCTGGAAAAGTTTCCCACGGCCACCGCTTTCGAAATCTCTCAGGCCTTTGACTATCTGCAGAAGAAAGCCTTCCGTACCTCCATCCTCGACAAAAACAAGCGATGCGATGGACGGCCGGCCGATCAGGTCCGTAATCTTTCGGGAGAAGTCGGCTTTCTCCCCCGCGCCCACGGATCTTCCCTCTTTGCCCGGGGCGAAACTCAGGCGGTCTGCTTGGCGACTCTTGGACCGCTGGAAGAAGCTCAGGAAATCGACGCTTATACCGGCGGGGAGAGCACCAAACGCTTCATCCTCCATTACAACTTCCCGCCCTTCTCCGTCGGCGAGACCGGTCGCTTTGGCGGTCAGAACCGGCGTGAGATCGGCCACGGCGCCCTCGCCGAGCGCTCGCTCGAGCCCGTGATTCCCTCCGCCGCCGAATTTGGCTATGCCCTGCGCGTGACCTCGGAAGTGATGGAGTCCAATGGTTCCACCTCCATGGCCTCGGTCTGTGGTGGTACCCTCGCATTGCTCGATGCCGGCGTCCCCCTCAAGGCCCCGGTTGCGGGCATCAGCGTCGGCCTAGTCACGGAATATGACAACCAAGGCACCAAGCTTCTCCGCCATCAGCTCCTCACCGACATTATTGGAAGCGAGGATCACTTCGGAGACATGGACTTCAAAACAAGATTGGTTTGCTCATCGGGCCGGGAGGCAAGACCATCAAGGGCATCTGCGCTGAAACCGGCGCTGAAGTGAACGTCGAAGACGATGGCACCGTCCGCATCTACGCCAATACCGGCCCGGCCATGGCCCGGGCCAAAGAACTGATTTCCGGACTGACAGGGGAAATTGAGGTCGGCAAGACCTACAAGGGTCGTGTCGTCTCCCTGAAGGATTTCGGCGCCTTTGTCGAAATCTTCCCGGGACGCGATGGTCTGGTGCACATTTCCGAACTGTCTGAGACCCGCATTGCCCGCGTGGAGGACGCCGTGAAAATGGGTGATCTTCTCGAGGTCAAGTGCATCGGGGTTGATGACAAGGGCCGGGTGAAGCTTTCCCGCAAAGCCGTGCTCCGCGAAGCCGCGGGCACCAATGGCTCCCCGGGAAGAAACTAAACCTAGGAGGACAGCAAAATGGCCCTATCAGCCGGCAACCAAGCTCCCGACTTCTCGCTCAAAACCAAAAGGGGTGGCGATCCCAAGGACGTCAAACTTTCCGAACACTTCGGAAAAAAGAAAACGGTCCTTCTGTTCTTCCCCCTCGCCTTCACCGGTGTTTGCACCAAGGAGTTTTGTGATGTTTCGGCTGGTCTCTCCGCCTATGAAAAACTGGACGCGGCTGTCTACGGCATCAGTGTCGACTCCCCGTTCGCCCAGGAAGCTTGGGCCGACAAGGAGAAAATCAAGATTCCACTTCTCAGCGATCTCAACAAGGAAGTCAGCAAAGCTTATGGAACCTTGCTGCCTGATCTGATCGGTCTGGGCTCGGTCAGCGCCCGTGCGGCCTTCGTTATCGACAAGGCCGGTGTCATCCAATACTCCGAGCAAACCCCCACCCCGCTGGAATTGCCGGATTTTAAAAAGATCCAGGCTGCTTTGGCAGCTTGTTAGCTCAGAGCCAAAGGCTCAGGCTTTGACTGGGCAGCGGTGGAACGGAAAAAGAGATGAATGTTTCTCATTGGAAGTTTGAAGGTTTTCTCCACTTCTTGCCTCCGACTTTCCAACCCCCCATCCCGCTTGACCCTGAAACGCAATCTGGAATGTTGAAATCATGAAGATATCCCCCCTCCTCGCACTCCTGAGCCTTCTCTCCATCACCCATGCCGCCGTGGAACCCGGAGACACCGCGCCTGAATTTGCCCTGAAGGATGCAAAAGATAATTTTCAGAAACTTTCCACCTATGCCGGTAAGTTTGTCGTCTTAGAGTGGATGAATCCGGAATGCCCCTTTGTTAAAAAACACTACTCTGTTGGCAACATGCAAAATCTCCAGAAGGAATACACCGCCAAGGGTGTTGTTTGGCTCTCCATCATCTCTTCCGCCCCTGGAAAACAGGGTTTCTGCACCGGTCCGCAGGCGGAAGCCAACCGAAAAGACCAAAAGGCCTACCCTACCGCCGTGTTGCTGGATCCCTCGGGGGAGGTCGGACAGAAATACGGCGCGAAAACCACCCCCCACATCTTCATCCTCAACCCCGAGGGCAAAGTCATTTACGCCGGCGCGATCGACAACCTTCGATCCACCAATCCGGCCGACTGTGCCAAAGCCGACAACTATGTCCGGGAAACTCTCGACGCTGCCATGGCGGGCAAACCGGTGCCTCACCCCTCAACCCAGCCTTACGGGTGCGGCGTCAAATACTGATCAGACTTTTCTCCCCTCTACTTCCCTCGCTATCTTCCGCAGATGATCTCGCGTGGATACGTGGCCGTCTTTGCTCAACCCCACACGGATGCATCCATCCAAGGCATTCTGGATTCCTGGATGTCTCGTTTTGAAAGGGTGGAGCAGGTGGTTCCTGGCACCCAAGCCGGCAACACCACCATCACCCTGGCCAACTCCGGGGAGCTCCTGAAGGCCGATCACCTGCAATTTCGCGTGATTCAAGGCCAGGATTTCGCCTGGGCCTACCTAACACGTGGCCGTCGGGTCATCGAGACTACCGGTCTGCCTCATGAAAAGATTGCCCTTTGCCTGGATATCCTCCTGGAACTCCCCGAGGTCACCGAAATTGTCGACCAACACGATGATCGGCGCCTGGATGAATTGGAACGGGACGGCTTGATGTGAACTTGCCCCCGGTCCTGATCCTCACCGCTGCCTTTGGCGATGGCCATAATGCTGCAGCCCGCGGATTGGCGGCAGGCATCCGTCAGCGGGGAGGCCAAGCCGTGGTGGCCGATCCTTTTGCGGAATCCCGCCCTAAGATGAACGATTTCTTCCGCCGGCTCTACCTAACTCTGATCAATCGTTACCCCGGATTTTGGAATCTTTTTTACATCACCTGCCATCATCTTCCCCTGATCGAGAAGACGGTTTTCGTTCACCAACCGGCCTATCTTCGCATCCGGGAACTCCTGGAGACACACCGCCCCAAAGTTGTGGTCCTGACCTTTCCGGTTTATGCCCACCTCCTCGACCGCTTGCCCCGAACCCTTCGCAAAAGCTTTCAACTTGTCACGGTGGTGACGGATTCTATTTCCGTTCATCGCCTCTGGTCCACGGCTCAAGCGGACCTCTGGGTGGTTCCCAACCAACCGACCGCTCAGGCTCTCTCGGCTTTGGGGATCGCGTCGGAAAAAATCCAGCCGGTCGGCTTTCCGGTCGATCCAAGATTTGCCTCACCGGATCCGCATCCGGGCGATGAGCCGCCCGGTGACCATCCCCGGGTTCTCTACCTCCTGAGTTCCGGTCTTCAGGCCGGACCGGCATTGGCCGCCACTTTGGCTGCCCAAAAGGGCTGGTCCGTGACGATTGGAACCGGGCGGGATCCGGAAGTGGCCCGCCGGATCGAGGAGGCCCTTGGACCCCTGAAAAAGGACGTCCAAATGCTGGGTTGGACCACAGAAATGCCGTCCATTTTGGCCCGCCAACACTTCGTCATCGGGAAGGCAGGAGGAGCCCTCACCCAAGAGACGATCGCCTCCCGCACCCCGTTCCTCGTTACCCAGGTGGTTCCCGGGCAGGAGGAAGGGAATTTCGCTCTGCTCAAGGAGATCGGGGTCGCTTCGCTGACCCCCAATGGCAACGCTGCGGTCCAAGTCATCCAAAAGGCCCTGGCGGAAAATGCGAAAGGGTGGAGGGAGTGGAAAGCCAAACTCGCGCTTGCCTCCAAGCCGGATGCCTCCCTCCGGCTAGCGGATCTTTGCCTTTCTCTGGCGGCCTGAAATATTCAATCCAGGAGAGCCAACCAGGCCCGCCACATCACACGGGCCAACTCTTCCACCGGTTCCGCGTGTTCCGAAGAGTCCTCCAGGATTTGGGCCGGCTCCACTCCGACCGCCGCCAGTTCCTTGCGCGATCCAGCCACCATCTCATCCACCATCGCCGCGTTCATTTCCAAATGAGGAATGAGCCCGTAGGCCTTTTTTCCCAAACGAAAACCGGCACACGCACATCGGTCCGTGCTGAGAAGATGGGCCGCCCCTTGGGGCAGGACAAAATGATCCCCATGCC
>RGGS01000381.1 GCA_010024525.1 Verrucomicrobiota bacterium
AGCAGAGAACGAAAGCCGAGAGTGATATCGCGGTGGCCGCTGCCAGTATTATGGCTCGGGCTGAGTTTGTGCGTCAGTTGGCCAGATTATCGGCTGAGGTCGGGTTTGATTTGGCCAAGGGCTGTGGTGCGGGGGTAAAAAATATGGCGGAGGAAATATTCAGGCAGAAAGGTCGAGAGGGATTGGCTTATGTTGCAAAAACTCATTTTCGCACTTTCTCGGAGGCAGTCGGGGATCCGGTGGCTCCCAAAGTAGAATGGAGGAAGAAGTCTTAGCATCAATGACTTAGATTCACAAGTTACATAAACCCCTAACGGTTAAAAATTTACTTGGCTATCGATGGAAATACCCTAAAGATAGGCAGATATGGAAAACCTGACCAAAAGAGACCTCGTGGTACGGATCAGCAATGAAACCAACCTCGTCCAGCAGGATGTGTTGAAGGTCATTCAGTTAACCCTCGATCACGTCAAAGAATCCCTTTTAAAGGGGGATGCGGTACAACTTCGCAATTTTGGTGTTTTTGAGATCAAAATCCGCAAAGCGCGTGTTGGTCGGAATCCAAACAAGCCGGAGACGGACGTACCCATCCCGGCCCGGGCGGTGGTGAAGTTCAAGGCTGGCAAGGAAATGAAGGCGGAGTTGATCCGCAATTCCGCCAAGCTGGCGGCGGCGATTGCCGCCTCCGGAAACGAATCCCCGTCGGCGGAGTCCTGACGGTCCGCTCCGGGATCGGAGCGGCAGAATGACAGGTCAGCCCCTCCCGGGCTTCCGGGATTTTTACCCGCCAGAGCACGCATCCCTTCGCGGAATTTTCTCAGCGTGGAGGGAAGCTTCACGACGGAGCGGCTTTTCGGAATATGAGGGGCCGGAACTTGAGTCGCTGGAATTATATACGGAAAAATCCGGGGATGAAATTGTGGGTCAATTGTACCATTTCAAGGACAAAGGGGATCGGGAGGTGGCGTTGCGTCCGGAAATGACCCCCACCTTCGCCCGGATGGTGGCCGGACAACATCGGAACTACAAAAAGCCGATCAAGTGGTTCAGTATCCCGCGTTTGTTCCGTTATGAGCGACCGCAACGAGGTCGTCACCGGGAGCATTATCAATGGAACTGTGACATGGTCGGGGAGAAAAGCCCTTGTGCTGAGGCGGAATTGATCGCCACCCTGTGTCTGGGGTTGTCGTTGCTGGGGTTGGGTCCCAAGGATGTGGTGGTGAAGATGAGCGATCGGGGATGGTGGGATCGGTTTCTTGAGCAGCATGGGGTAAAGGAGGAAAACAAAGCCGGAGTCTTGAGGGTCTTGGACCGTCTGGAAGGGTCCACCCCCGAACAGAGAAAGGAAAAGCTCGGAGCGTTGGCCAAGCCCGTGGAGGAGGCTTGGGAGGGGAAGGCGCACGATTCCGAGGCTTTGGGTGAAATCAAAAGTGCACTCGAGAGGATGGGGTACGGGAGTTGGTGTGAGACGGATTTCCGGATCGTCCGGGGATTGGCCTAT
>RGGS01000382.1 GCA_010024525.1 Verrucomicrobiota bacterium
TGCCCACCTTTCACTTCTCCTGCCAGGTCTGGATTGTCGATCTCTCGCCGGTGCTTCCGGAAAGATTTCCGGCCTGCTGAAGAATCCGGAGCATCTTCAGGTTCTGCAATCCCGCCAAGCGGATCTGGCCGAAGAACTGGCTTTTCGCCGGCCCCTGCTCGACCTGACGGCGAAGGCGAGGGAGTTTTTCCCATCATGAAGCCGACGGTTTCCCTGGGGTTCTGCGACCTTCACGAAGGGGGCCGAACTTTTTTTACCCAGCTTCTTTCTCCTCACTTTCATCTTCGCTGGGACGACCCGGCGGATTTCGTCATCTACGGCCACATCAGCCACCAGCACCGCCTGCAGAACGGGGTCAAAATCTACTGGTCCCAGGAACTTTACGGTCCGGACTGGAAGGAGTGTGACTATGCCATCATTCCCCACCTGGTGGACGATCCCCGGGCTTATTATCTTCCGATCTACGCCTTCGATGGAATGGCGGACAAACTGGTCCGCTCCACCATTCCGGACCCTGCCGCAATCCGCTCTGCCAAGCCGCACTTCTGCTCCCTGCTCTGTGCCTATGCCGACCGCACGACCCGAAAACGCCAGGAGTTTTTCCACATTCTCAACCGCCGCAGAAAAGTGGACTCGGCAGGTCCCGCCCTCAACAACACCGGATTCCGGGTGCCCAAGGAAAACCGCTACCAGAACAAGATTGATTGGATCCGCAATTACCGGTTCAACCTCGCCTTCGAAAACAGACTCCGCCCGGGTTGGACCACGGAAAAACTGGTCGACCCCCTCCATGTCCACACCATCCCCATTCACTGGGGCGATCCCCGGGTGAAGGACTATTTCAACCCGGAAAGCTTCATCTGCGCGCAGGACTTCCCGTCCCTCGAGGCTCTCGCGGAATACGTGCTGCACGTGGACGACAGCCCCGAGCTGTATGCCCGCTATATCCAAGCCACTCCTTTCCACCAGAATCGCCCGAATCCCGCCTACGACCTACATCAACTGGTCGAGTTTTTTCAGAATATTTTTTCCAGCCGAACCCGCCCGATCGCCCAAAGACGCTGGTTCTTTCCTTTGACGAAGTGGCGTCTTGCCAAGCGCAACAAACTCCCGGGTCAATAATCCCCGGCGGTTATTCCGCTCGCAGAAGTTTGGCCGCCAGTTCCGCCACCAGCACGGGTTCTCCCCTGATTTTACGGGTGGCATCGATCAACTCGCGTTGGGCCGGTTGACCAACCTCCACGACATCCACCACGGCATGATGTTCCAGCCCGGCAGCCGCACAAAGGTTTCGGTAACATGGGTTGACATAGTCGGCTCCAAACATTTCCAAAACTTTCGTTCCGGGCTGGCAGAAGACCAGATTCGTCAAAGCGGCTCCATGCGCTCCGACCACGATTTCTGCCCCCCGGAAGGTGGCGGCCTGCTCCGCCAAGGAGGCCTGACCGGGATCAAATTCGACAAAACCCAAGGAGAGTAGCTTGGTTCGGATTTCGCCCC
>RGGS01000383.1 GCA_010024525.1 Verrucomicrobiota bacterium
AAGTGAGAGCAGACTTTCGTCTCCCTCACCAGACTCTGTTCTTTCAATGAACTGGAATCATTCATATTCGATCCGCGGAAACAACCAATTCCAAACGTTTCCCGTCCAAAAATAACTGTGAATAACTTTGTGATAAACCCGGCTTTTTCCTCAGAAAATAAATATGTGAATTTGTCCACCTTTTCGCTCTCGCGAAAAAGTGGGAAATTTTTTGAAGCAGGGTTAGGGCGACGCGGATAGGCCGGCTTTTTGCAATTCCTGCGCTTTGGCCTCCATCCACTCTGGTGCCCCTTTTTGCAGTTCGCTTCCCACGTGCCGGTGTAGGAACCGCTCTAGGACCAGCATGGCGGCCAACCGGTTATCCGGTCGAGCAAAGCCGTGCCCCTCATCCCCCGCGACCAGATACTCCACCGCTTGCCCCTTCTTCCGATAGGCCTCCACGATTTGGTCCGACTCCGCCTTCTTGACCCTAGGGTCATTCGCTCCCTGCACCACCAGCAGGGGAGCCTTCATCCGATCC
Source organism: Verrucomicrobiota bacterium (assembly GCA_010024525.1). Lineage (GTDB taxonomy): Bacteria > Verrucomicrobiota > Verrucomicrobiia > Methylacidiphilales > Verrucolacustridaceae > Verrucolacustris. Next base: position 521 of record RGGS01000383.1, read on the forward strand.
ACGGAAAACAGGGGGGACTGCCGCTTCAGCCTCTCTTGGTCCGCCGGATCGGAGGGATTGCCGACAAAGTAGTCGAACTGCCGCCGCACCGATTCCCAGTACGGGGGAATCGAATTCAGCAGGGTAAAAAGGTTAGAGGGCCCGACAAAGGAAGCTCCCGCCGCATACACCTCCGGAGTGAAGGCCAACCCCGCCAAAGCCGCATACCCACCGTAGCTTCCCCCATAGATCGCCACCCGCTTGGGATCAGCCACACCTTTTTCCACCAGGTGCTTCACCCCCCAGGTCAGGTCATCCTGCATCTTCTCTCCCCATTGATGCCTCCCGGCCGCGTAAAACTTCTTCCCGAAGCCCGTCGACTGACGGAAATTTGGCTGCAACACCGCCAGCCCCCGGTTCGCAAAAAACTGGGCATTCGGGTTGTACCCCCAGTAATCCCGAGCCCACGGGCCCCCGTGGGGCATCACCAACAGGGGCAGGCTCTTGCCTTCCCGGTGCTTCGGAAGCGTCAGGTAGGCTGGAATTTCCAGGCCATCCGAGGAGGCGTACCGGATCGGTGTCATGGGCGATAGCCGTTCCTTGGGCAGATCTGGCCGGAGTTCCCCGAATTTTACGAGGCTCCGATCGTCCCGGTTGAAAAGATAGTAGGTGCCGGGATCCACATCCGCGGTGATCAGCACCACCCACTTCCGGTCGTCCCCCGACATGTCGGCCAGCCCCACCTCTTGTCCCGGAAAATTCTCCTTCAGGTGCTGAAAATCCCTCTCAAAACCCTCGTCCCGCCAGTAATTTCTTTTTCGGTCGTCCAAATACACCGTTCCCACCAGTTCGTCCGTCACCTCGGAGAAAGCCGCCCGGGAGATGTCCACTCGCCCAAGGGGATCCGACTCCAGTTTCTGCAGTTCGCCAGTGCGGGGATCGATTTCCGCCAGAAAAGAAAGGTCGTGCTCCTCCCCCACGTTGGTTTCCAGGTAGGCCGT
>RGGS01000384.1 GCA_010024525.1 Verrucomicrobiota bacterium
GGGGGAGGGGTTGAGTCGGACGTTGGAGGAAGCCGGATTCCGGCTTCTGCCGTTGGAGGCAAGGCATGCGGAGGAAGTTTATCAGCTGCCCAGAGTGCATTCGGATCCTTTTGACCGGATGATGATCGCCCAGTGCCGTCTGGAGAAAATGACGGCGGTGACCCACGATCCGTCGTGGTCAGATCGTCGCTACGAAATCGCCACGTTGTGGAAGTAAGGTCCTTCCCCCATCGAAAGTCACAAAAACCACGATTGGTTCGGGAGCAAGGGCGTTGGAGTCCATCGCCCATGCCAAGGCGGGATTAGATATGTTTTGAATCGGAGTGGTCTTTGACCGCGTAGCCTGATTCCTGGCGTTTGTGGTTCACCTCGTTTTTCTTCACATATCCCTGGTAGATGTCCTCGGCGGTCATGCCCAAAGTCTGAGCGAGGGAAACGAGAAAATGGAAGAGATCAACCACCTCCACCCGGGCGTTTTGTTCGTCGACCTTTTGGTATTTGGCCCACCATTTCCAGGGGAAACTGTCGATGAGCTCGGCGATCTCCTGGGTCATGGCCCGGGAGTAGTTCAGGGCCCACTTGGTTTTGTCCTCGGGCGAGAGGTTGGCGAGATCGACCCCGATCTTTTTGTTGAGGATATCCTGCATGCGGAAGATTTCGTCTAGTTTATCGGGTTGGGCCATGAAGGATTGGTAGCGTCCGGAAAGGGGAGAAGGAGACTTTTTTGCAGAAAAACACATTCGAGTGTGAAAAATTTCCGAAGGGCATTGGACGCGATCGGGTCGAAGGGGTAACACAAGGCCATGCGTGATGTTGTGATTTTGGGGAGTGGATGTGCCGGATGGACCTCAGCCCTCTACCTGGCCCGAGCGAACCTCAAGCCGCTGGTGCTGACCGGGGCGCAGATGGGCGGACTGCTGACCACAACCTCCATGGTGGAAAATTTTCCGGGATTTCCCCAAGGGGTGGATGGGACAACCTTGATGGCGCAAATGATGGAGCAGGCGCAGAAGTTCGGGGCGGAGGTGGAGTTTGGCGTGGTGGCCGAGGAGGTGAATCTCGGGAAGCCGGCTCACCGGATTCGGGTCGGCAACAAGACGATCGAGACCCGTGCGTTGATCGTGGCCACCGGAGCGGGGCACCGTCATCTGGGCGTCCCAGGGGAGAAAGAATTGGAGACCCGAGGCGTGACTTATTGTGCAACTTGTGACGGGGCGCTGCCAATGTTTCGGAATCAACCTCTCGTGGTGGTGGGGGGCGGAGACTCGGCCTGCGAGGAGGCAACGTTTTTGACCCGGTTTGCCTCGAAGGTTTATCTGGTCCATCGCCGGGGCGAATTGCGGGCCTCCCGGATCATGGCGGAGCGGGCTTTGGGAAATCCCAAGATCGAGCCGGTATGGAATTCCGTGGTGGAATCGGTTGAAGGGGTGAAGGAGGGGAAGGTGACCGGGGTGAAGTTAAAGGATATGGCAACTGGGAAAAGCTCCACTCTGCCGTGTG
>RGGS01000385.1 GCA_010024525.1 Verrucomicrobiota bacterium
AGGAGCCGATCGGTAAATGTCCCGCCTGCGGAGGCAGAATGTTTACCAGCCTTCTCCGATATGTTTGTGAGCACAGTGTGTCCAAGCCCTCGACCTGCACATTCAAGGTTTCGAAGAAGATTTTGAATCGCGACATCCAGCTCAACGAGGTGCAGGACCTTTTGCATCACGGAAAAACCGCCCTCTTGGAAAAGTTTGTCTCGAATAAAACCCGTCGGCCTTTTTCCGCCTTCCTGATGTGGAAGGATGGGAAAGTCAGCTTTGACTTTCCTCCACGGGAACCGCGCAAGCCCAAGTCGGCCAAAACCGCCAAAGCCCGGGCCAGCGCGGCAGCCTGAAAACCGAAACCAGCGCCCCGGCCGATTCCCAGACGGCCGCTTTTCTCCGGCATTTAGCCGAGGAGCGCGGCCTATCCGCCCATACCCTGAGAAATTATCGGCAGGCCTTGGAGGAATTTGGGGCCGCCCAAAAAATCGATTGGGCCCGGGCGGGGGAGGCGGACTGCCGTTCCTACCTCCATGGCTTGGCAGGAAAAGGAAAGCACGGGCCGGCTTCCGTCCGTCTGCGTTTCTCGGCCTTAAGGACCTTTTTTAAATGGATGCAGGCCAGGGGAGATCGTCCGGACAACCCGGCTTCGGGGCTTCGGTTACCGCGGCCCCGACGTTCCCTGCCGAGATTTCTTAGCGAGGAGCAGATGGAGGCACTTTTGGGTGCCCCTTTAAAAATTCTCGAGAAGAATCCGTGCAGGGCCATGGGCCGGAAAGAGCCGGCTTGGGCCAAATGGAGGGATGCGGCCTTGCTGGAACTGCTTTATGGGACGGGGCTGCGATTGGGAGAGGCTTTGAGTCTGCCCATTCGCGCCTTTCACGAGGAGGGACGTCGTACCCTGAAAGTCCGGGGCAAAGGCGGCAAGGAAAGACTGGTGGTTTTGGGAGAAGCGGTCCGGGCGGCGATGCAAAGGTATGAGGCCAAACTGCCCTCTGGCTTAAGAAAAGAAAGCGGACCGGCTTTCCTGGGACCCCGCGGCGAACGTTTGTGTGCCCGAGTCTTTCAGAGGAATCTCAAAGAATACCTGGCGGAGTCGGGTCTGGATCCGTCCCTGACGCCTCACAAACTGCGGCACAGTTTTGCCACTCACCTGCTTGGCCGGGGGGCGGATTTGCGGGCGGTGCAGGAGTTGTTGGGGCACGCCCGTCTGACCAGCACGGAGATTTACACCCGGGTAACACCCGAACGACTGCGCGGGGCCTATGTAAAAGCCCATCCCAGAGCATGACCACGATTCCCGAGCCACTCCTGAAAATCGGATATAACCTGCTTTTTTCTGCAGGCTTTGCCCTTACTTGGCCCTACCTCACCTATCTCATTTGGCGGCGGCAACCGTTTTGGGAGCGTTTGGGGGAACGATTGGGGCACTACCCGAAAGAGATCAAGGATTGGTTGAAGCACTCGCAGCGGCCGGTCTGGATTCATGCGGTCAGCGTGGGTGAGGTCCTGTTG
>RGGS01000386.1 GCA_010024525.1 Verrucomicrobiota bacterium
TGGCGATGAGGAAGGTGACGGCTTCTTTCCCGTCGATCAGGCGATGGTCATAGGAGAGGGCGAGATTCATCATGGGGCGAATCTCCACCTGGCCGTTGACGGCAACCGGGCGCTGTTGGATGGCGTGCAGGCCGAGAATGGCCGACTGGGGTGGGTTAAGGATCGGCGTGGATAGAGCTGAGCCGTAGATGCCGCCGTTGGAAATGGTGAAGACACCGCCTTCGAGGTCGGGAAGGGAGAGTTTGCCTTCCCGGGCACGGGTGGCGACGGCTGCGAGGTTCTTTTCCAGGCCCGCGAGGTCGAGCTGATCGCAGTCCCGCAGCACCGGAACAACCAGGCCGCGGTCGGTCCCGACAGCTACGCCGATATCGTAGTAGTGCTGCTCCACAATTTCATCTCCCTCGATGCGGGCATTGAGGGCCGGGACGGCCTTGAGGGCGTGTACGGAGGCCTGGAGGAAGAAGCTCATGAAGCCGAGTTTCACGCCATGTTCAGCCTGAAAGACGGGTTGAACCTCGGTCCGAAGTGCGATGAGGTTGGAGAGATCAGCTTCGTTGAAGGTGGTGAGGATAGCGGCGGTGTGCTGGGCACTGACAAGGCGGTCGGCAATCTTGCGGCGCAGAGGGGACATCTTGCGGCGGGTCTCCTTGCCGGAGCGGAAGCCGCGGGGGGCAGCATCGGCGCCACCCGGGGTGCTTGGAGATGGGATATGGGAGATGGAGGCCGGAGCAGTTGAGCGTTCGTGGGGTTTAACAGAAGTTTCGGCTTTCGGGCTAGAGGATGCACGGTTGGGTGCGGCAGTTCCTGTCTTTGGTTCTGCACCTCCAGCAGCTTTTTTTCCAGCTTTGCCCGGGATGATATTCGCCACCACTTGGCCGACTTTGACTTCTGTGCCTTCCGAAACCAGGGTTTCCAGGGTGCCATCGCTTTCGGCAAAGACTTCGGAAGTCACCTTGTCGGTTTCGATTTCAAAGAGAGCATCGCCGGTGGCAACCACATCCCCGTTTTTCTTCTTCCAGCTCCCCAAGACGCCGGAAGTAATGGATTCGCCCACGGAAGGGACTTTGACGGGGATTAAATTGGAGGTGGCGGTGCTCATTTCTTTTTCCTGTTTTTAGGCTTTTTCTTTCCGGTTGCACGTGAAGATGCGCGTGTTTTGGCCTCATGTTTCACTTCACGAGCCGGAGGGCTGGATTTGGACGGTTTGGCAGAGGCGGAAGTGAAGGCTTCCTGGACCAGCAGGGCCTGTTCGAGGTTGTGGATGGCAAGAGACCCCGTGGCGGGGGAGGAGGAGGCGTCGCGACCCGCGTAGCGGATCGGTTTGCCGAGAAGGTTCTGGAGTTTGAGGGCGAGGTGGCTCCAGGCCCCCATATTCTCCGACTCCTCCTGGCACCAGACGATTTCGGCTTCGGGAGAGTGGCGGGAGAGGATGGAGAGAAGTTTCTGCGTGTGCAGGGGATAGATCTGTTCGAAACGGATGATGGCGGTGTCGGTGATCTT
>RGGS01000387.1 GCA_010024525.1 Verrucomicrobiota bacterium
GGGCCTGCCCCGTCCGAATCGGGTTCATCCACCAAAGTTCCCCCCGCGGGCTCAAATCTGGTCGATGCACCTCTTCCGGAAATCGCCAACCAACCCAAGGTCATCCCCCCCGGCCAAACCCAGACTGCCGATGGACCCAAAGGCCCCCGAGATGGCCACTGGTACATCGCGGGCGGAGCCGGCGCCATGCTCCAGCAAACGATTAGCAGCGGCACCGCCACCGCCGTCGGACAATACCCCCTCAATCAAACCGACAGCGGTAATCTGGGTTTTTATGCGGCCGGCAAAGTAGGTTATGACTTTGCGGTGCGCGAAGTTCAATTGGCGTTTGGCGGGCCTACTCCCATGCGTACCGCCATGGAGCTCGAATTCAATTATTTGGGGAGCTATGAAAAGATTCCGCTACAAAACGGAAACCAAGGAGCCGGCACGGAAACCTATAATCTCTCCGGTTACACCGTGATGCTGAATGGCTTGGTCAAGTTCGAGGATCTTCCCGTGATTCCCTATTTCGGGGGCGGCGTCGGAGCCGCCACACTGTATTCCTATAACCACAAGATGAAGGTTAATGATCCGATCACCGGTTCCGATTATGAAACAGCGGTGGCCAACGCCAATAACGTCTGCTTGACCCTTCAGGCAATCGTCGGGTTGGAACGCCGGATTTGGGAGAATCTCAGCATGTATCTCGAATATAAGTTTATGGCCTACATGGATGTTCAGTTTTCCTACGGGAATGAGACCACTTGGAACGCCGGGACCGCCCCGCCCGGCCAAAGCGCTGCGGGAGGCTCTAACTCCTCCAACAATTTCATGGCCCAACAGATCGTATCCACCGGCTTGAAGTGGAGTTTTTAGAATGGAGAGTATCCTTTCAAATCAAGGCCAGAAACCGAAGACCAAATCGAGTCGCGCGTTTCAATTCGTGCGCAACCTTCGTGGGTCACCTTCTTGCCCCATTCAAAACCCACGTTGCGAGGGGTATGATTCTGCGGGCCTGCCTCACCTCTTTCATGGCCCTTTTCCTTCGCCGGTGGAGGATGGCAGTTGGGAGGCAGGGAAACTCCTTTGCCAGGTTTTCGGAATCTCTGCCTCTCCCATCCTCTGGGCTGTGGCTAGCCTTCTCCTCATCCATCCCAGTATCCGTGCTCAAACTTCCGCCCCGGCGATCCGCGTCACCAGCGAGACCGCGCCGCTTATCGAGTCCACCCGCGAGACCCTTGCCAAATGGGTCGAAACCAAACAGCTGATCTCCAAGGAGAAATCCGAATGGGTGGCCGGCAAGGAGATTCTGGCGGAACGTGTTCGCTTGGCCGAAGCGGAAACCGCCGCCGTCAAAGACAAACTTCGGGAAATCGAACTGGCTGTGGCGGAGGCCCAGAAAAAGCGGGATGAGCTCTCCGCGGAAAACGAGAAATTGAAGGCCACCGGGGAGAAGACCAAGGCCCGGATCATCGGCCTGGAAAAAAAGCTCCGCCCACTGCTCGCCATGTTCCCCGA
>RGGS01000388.1 GCA_010024525.1 Verrucomicrobiota bacterium
CCTTTCGTATGCCGCCAAGTTCGCCTCCTCACTTTACGGACCTTTTCGCGATGCGGTTGGAAGCGCGCAAACCGCCGGGACGCACCATCTGGATAAGCGGGGTTATCAGGGCGATTCAGCCAATCCGAAGGCAATTCTGAGGGATGCCCTTTTGGATGAAAAAGAGGGAGCGGACCTGCTCATGGTGAAACCGGCAGGTCCCTACCTGGATATTCTCCGTGATTTACGCGAAAGCAGTCGCCTCCCCTTGGCGGCTTATCAGGTTTCGGGAGAGTACGCTCAAATCCACGCCGCTGCGCAGAAGGGTTGGGTGGATTGGAGAAAAGCGCGGGACGAATCCCTTCTCTCCATCCGCCGTGCAGGCGCCGATATTATCTTTACTTACTTTGCACAAAGTTTGTGAATTCAGTCTCGAGCCTGGATGAAGTTGGATGATGAAGATTAAGTAAATCACTAAGCCAAAGCTTTGGTCTTGCTTAATCTTTATCCAATTCCCCGCCCTGGCCTGAAACACTGCGAGCGCACATCATACAGCCGCCGGGGCGTCGGGCCCTGCTTCAATTTTCCACTGCTTCGAAGTATTTGCTGTCGAGATTCTGGAACACGCCATCCTCCTTCATCCGGACCAGGGACTGATTGATCGATTGGCGAAGTTTACTTCCCAAAGGCATGGCCAGGCTGATGCTTCCTTTCTCAAAAATGGAACCAACCTCCCCCACCGGCATCTCGGGGTGTTTATGATCAAAGTATCGAAGAGCAAAGGTGTCGAAGACAATGGCCGAAACCCTCCGCCCCACCAAGGCATGGGCCGCCAAATCAAGATTTCCAAACGGCATCCCGATCATTCCGTATTTTCGAGCCGCTTTTTCAGACAGGGTGCCTTCAATGACTGCGACAGGCTGACCCACCAAATCCCCCACTCCGTGAATCGTTCCCCGTATTTTATTAGCCGTCATCACCGAGGTCAGGGTTGAGGTGATATAGGCCACAACCGCCACCCCACCTGCCAACCAAAGGGCCGCCAGAATCTTGCCCCAAGGCCCTGGAATTCCGCGATGCGTGGCTTTTCCCGTCATGCAAATGGACATCACATGATAAAAACAGTCTGAAAATCCAGCCAGGTACCCACGGGGGTATTGGGGATTGGTCTTCCACTCAAAGAGCAATAATAAATGCGTGAAGATCATAATAATGACCGTTCCAATGGTCAGGATCTTGATATGCCCGCCATCCACCAGCCCTTTCCACAGCTTGAAAAGGGTGTGGCGCCTTTCCGTGTTCACCATCAACTGAAGGCCTGACTCATGAAAAGGATGGCTGAAGTCCATGACCTTTAATCGTTCGCTGGTGATATAAAAAGGCCCGACTGCCACATCCAGTTCACCGGAGCGGATTTTCTCCAAGACCGCCGCCGCATTGGGCAGAACGGTGTAGGCGCAACTCCAACCGTGATCCTCCATGATCCGATCCCACATCTCGATGCAAAGCCCCTCCACCCC
>RGGS01000389.1 GCA_010024525.1 Verrucomicrobiota bacterium
TCTGTGGCAGGCGGCCACCGGCAAGAGTTAGCGGGTTTTTTTCTCGAAACGGTTAAAGATCTCGGCGGCGTTGGTTTCCGAGAGGCTCAACGAGTTGGTTTTCCCTTCCGCCAGCTCCACCTCCATCAGCCAGTAAGCCACCGCGTACCGGCTTTTGTATTGGCCATACAGGGCATATTTGCCCGGAGGGGTTGGGGAGAAGGTGAAGACGCCGTTGGTGCCGGTTTGGGTCCGGCCGGTGGCGGCGTTGGCGGCGGCCTGACTCATGGCTTTGAGGTCCAGGTTTTTGTATCCGTCGGCAAAATCAATTTGCACGCCGACCGGCTCCTCCTCCCCGTTGGTGTTCCGTTTGATGGCCAAGCCCTCCGTGCGCCACGTTTCCATCCTGATCCGGCGAATTTCAGAAATGAGGGAAGGAGGGGCGAGGACGAGGTCCATGCCCCCGAGGTTTTGCGGGGAACTGGCGTTCTTGAGTTGAATGGTGGCTTTGCCCGTCAGGGTGGTGGGCTCCCCCGCCACGGCCACCCAAGGCATCCAAAGACCCACAACAAGCCGAGCGGTCAGCTTGCCAAAGGAGCGGAGTGGTTGAAACTTAGAGTCATGGTGTTTCATGTCCCTTCAATTTACGCCGGGCGGGGGCGGGGGAAAAGTTCTCCGTGAAGGAGGCTTCGTACCGCCCTCTGGCCCGGCTCCTGGCCGGCTACTCAACCCGTTTGCGCCGGGGGGACCGGGTCTGGATCGATGCCGCCGAGATTCCTGAGGATTTCGTCATCGAACTGATCCGGGCGGTCAGGGATCGGGGAGCCGAGCCTTTTGTTCATCTGCATGTGGGTCGAATTTCCCGGGAGTTGGCCCGGGGGGTCACGGAGGCAGGTTTAAAATTTTCCCTGAAACACGACCTGGCCCGCATGAAAGCCATGCAGGCGTACATCGGCCTGCGGGGAGCCCGAAACAGCTTTGAGTCGAGCGACGTCCCGATGCCGCAGCAAAAGTTGGCCGGAAAAATCATGCGGCCTTTTTCCGACCGCCGGGTCAATCACACCCGATGGGTGGTGTTGCGCTGGCCCAGTCCATCGATGGCCCAGGCCGCCGGCATGAGCACGGAAGCCTTTGAGGAACTATTTTTCCAGGTCTGCACCCTGGATTACCGCAAGATGGCCGGGGCGGTGAAACCGCTGGTGAACCGGATGCGGAGGACGGATCGGGTTCACATCACGGGCCCGGGGACGGACCTGCGGTTCTCCATCAAGGGAATCGGAGTCATTCCCTGTGTGGGGGAGAGGAACATTCCTGATGGGGAGGTCTTCACGGCTCCGGTTCGCAACAGTGTGGAGGGGCAGGTCACGTTCAACGCCCCGGCCATTTACCGGGGCATTCCTTTCGACAACGTCCGGCTTCGTTTCTCCCAGGGGCGGATCATCGAGGCCAAGGCCGGCGAAAAAAGCCGCCAGCTGGAGGAAATTTTCTCGAGCGACGAGGGGGCTCGTTACGTGGGGGAA
>RGGS01000390.1 GCA_010024525.1 Verrucomicrobiota bacterium
AGGGAAGAGCGGAAAAAGCGCGTGAGCCCCTGGGGGCTGTTCGGCGGGATTTTTTTTCTCGGGGCCCTTTCCCTTCAGGCGGCCATGAGCAGTGCGGAGGGAAAGAGCGTCTCGGTGCGTGTGGAATCGAAGGATCGGGTGGAAGCGGGAAGAGTGGCGACAGCCTCGGTTGCCGCGGTGGATCTGTTTGATGAATTGACCAATGCCCGCCTTGCCAAACCCCTGGAGATTCGAGGGCAACTGGGGCCGGAGGGTCCGGTTCCCCCGGTTCTTCGCTGGGATGCCTCCCGCCGCTGTCGCATCCAGGGGAATCCAAAAGGTGAGGATTTTCCCGCCTCGTGGGTCGCGGCGGTGCTCTCCGCCCGCATCGGGGCGGCCGCGGAAAAAAGGGAAAGCGCGGGTTCGTTCCGTTGGCTGGCCGAGGGTTGTGCCGGCAAGGCGGTTCCCGAGGATGATGCCATGAGGGCTAGAGTGGCAGGCCGGTTGGCGCAAACAGAAGAGGCCAGCCTGAACCGAATTCAGGGTTGGCCGGAAGGCGGCAAGTTGGCAAACGACTTTCTCACCCGGGAAGCGAGACGCCTTTTGGCTTCCCGGCTTTTTTCCCGGGCGATCGCCATGGCCAACGGGATCCGCCTCCAGGAGTGGGTGGCGGTGGGTTGTCCTGGAAAATTTTGGTCGGATTCCCGAGAGGAGGATGAGGCGTGGCGGAGGAGTCTGACCGAGCCGGATTTACGCAGCGGCACCACTCCGCTTACCCCGGAGGAAACCCTAGCCAAGCTCCGCAGCCTTGCGGCCCAGGTGACCAAGGCAGGCGTGCGCGGAAATGTCCCCACGGAAGCCCTTTCCATGGATCTGGTGAAGCTGGAGGCCACGGCGGATCCCTTTCTCCGTCCGGCCATTTTCCGGTATCGTCAGGCACTGAAAACGGAAAAGAGCGAAGAGGACACCCAGACCCAAGCCGCCGCCTTACATGAGGCGGATGATGCGGTGAATCGATGGAGGGAAATGAGTCAACGGGCCAATGAGCTTTTGGACTGGTACGAATTGAATGTGCCGGATGCGCGTCTGGGGCCGGCGTTATGGCAGTGGGAAAAAAGTCTGAAGCTTCCCGAAGGGAAGGGAGGAGGGCGACCGACGGGATTCGAACCCGCGACAGCCAGAACCACAATCTGGAGTTCTACCAACTGAACTACGGCCGCCATCTATGAGCCAGATCAAGATAAACCCGGAAACGACCGGAGCCAAGCCCGGTGCGGGCCGCGTGATGGCGGTCACCGGAACGATGGCCGCGGGCAAATCCACGCTGGGCAGAATGCTGGAGGAGATGGGGTGGAAGGTGCTGGATGCCGACGACATCGTCCACCGCCTCTACGAGCGTGGCGCGGAGGGGTATCGGAAACTGGTTGACGCTCTGGGGGCGGGCGTCTTAACGTCCTCGAAAGATTTGGACCGCGGGTTGTTGGCCGCGGCGATGATTCGGGATTCCTCCGTATACGCCA
>RGGS01000040.1 GCA_010024525.1 Verrucomicrobiota bacterium
AAAAGGAGTCAGCGTCACGGGCGCCCTTCACCTCCGTCCAAACCCTTCCGGCATACAAGCCACAGTGGTCGTTGGAACCACCCATCAGGGCTTTTTTCCAGGGCTCGGCGTCCAATGGCTCGATCCCGTGATCCGACACCAGGCTCCGAATCTTTTCGGGGGTGAGTCTTTCCAAACAAGCGCGCACCATCTCCTGACTGGTTCGGGCCCTTAAACCATTCACGGATTCAAAGACCCGGAAAAGGAGAAGCAGTTTTTCAAAATGCTCTGGTTTAAATTTTCCGTCCAGATTCAGGAGAGGATGCGCCACGGCATGCACAATCCCTTCGTGTCTCAGGAACCTCGACAAATCAAAGACATTCCCTCGTATTCTCTCCACCTCCACCTGCTGTCTTTCATCCAGATTCCAGGCCAGAATGTGCACCTTGCAACGGTCCTCAGGGAAGTACGTTGTGACCTCCATGCCTGGGATAAACCCTTCGCAACCGCGAAGTTCCCGTGCCCCTCCCAGGGTGTTGTGATCCGTCAGTGTGACAAACTCATGCCCCTGCTTCCTCAGTAGTTCGTACAACCTGCGTGGATGCGAAAGCGAGTCTGGTATACCCGCCTTGCGCAAAATCCATTCGGTGGGACGGTCGGAGTGCCTTGAATGAAGATGAAGATCACACTTGGACATGTTCGGAATAAGAAACCGAACGATATCCACGGTTGGCCAACTCTTCGAGCAAAACCCCCACCTGTCGCCGGACCAAGGGCTCCTCCAGGTCCCTTGGATGCAAACTCAACCGCACCAGGTCCCTGTCAGCCCAAATAGACTTCCATATGGGTTGCCAACGAAGGGCCAAAAACTTTCTCCATCCGGAACGCAGGCTATAAACCCCTGCCCAAGCAGGGTCACGGGTTCCATCAGCCAAATGCACCAACTCCCTCAAACGGCAGGTGTAGGCAAACCCCATCCTCCTGAGAATGGGCTCCAGGGAGTTGGGATAAAGCCAACCCGGCGCAATAAACCCAGCGGCAGTCCATCCAAGACGCCGCCAAATTGCCAGACCCGCCTCCAACCGCCTCTCCGCCTCATCGTCGGAAAGGTTATAAAATTCCGACTCTTGGTTGCTGTAAACCCGAGTCCACCACCAAGAGTTCCCCGGCAACCCCTCCCGGTCGTGGTAATAGCCATGAAGCGCCAAATCGTGACCCTGTTCCTGCCATTGGCTTAATACTTTTACACTTTCGGCACATTGGTCGATGCAACGCCCATGATGATACTCCGGAATAACTAGGATGGAGGCATGGCCCGGACAACGGGAAAGACAAAATTCAAGCTGCTCGATGATCTGCAACCTGCTGCCCGAATGAAAATCATGCAAAGATAGCAGAAGTTTTCGCCCACTCTTGCGATACCTTCTTCCACCCTCTTTTTGCAGATCCTTCCCGTAAAGCAGCGGAAACTCCGCCAGATCCTTGACCACCGTGCAAAGGAAAACCTTTTCTTTGGAGTGCTGACGAAATTTGGTGACTTCTTTGCGGTCGGTGACTCGAAAGCCGTATCGGGCAAACATTCTCTCTCCTCGTCGATCCCCGCGGGTGACAATCTGGCCGTAAACACACCGCACCCCGTACTGCCCCATGCATTTTAGAAAAGCGTCGATCAGGGTTCGCACGGCCTCCACACTTCGCACACTCGGTCGTAGATTGACGTGAAAATGAGCTGCCTCTTTGGGTTTGTTTGGGGTCTCCCGCCAACCACGGAACAACAACCAGAGCAGGTATTTTCGGCTCGCGTGATTATAGGAAAAAACAAAGCCCCTGACCGCCCTCACCAGCCATCCGGGAAGTTGCTTCCAAATAAATTCCTCATGCCTCGCAGAGTTCCGGGAGGCGGTCAAATACCCCTCCAGAACGCCGGCTTGGTTCTCCAAAACAAAACAGCATTCCGGTTCCGCATCGGTATATGGAGAGGTCAGAAAGTCATTGAAAAGCTCCCGGTCCTGAAACACGGGATCGATCGGACTCCCCAGAAAACCTGTGTCCCCACAGATTTGCCGCACGTGGGCACGATCCTCTGGCCGATAAGGGCGGACCCGAAATCCTGAACGAGCCTTATCTTCCGTTTGCATAAACCTGCATCTGCCGCGAAAAGGTTTTTTCCCAGCTGTAGTTTTGGCTGACAAAGTCAGCGGCCCTCTTGCGATCGGCGGCCTGCAGATTCCTCGTTTTTCTAACCACCGCCTCCGCAAGACCAGTGCTGCTTCGATCCAAGGACCAGCTTTTCTGATCGGCAGCCTGTTCACTCATCGCTCCCCCGTGAAAAGCCACCACGGGACATCCGCACCCTTGGGCTTCAAGTAAAACCAACCCGAAAGTCTCCCACCGCCCGGGATGAACCAAAAGATCGGCTGCCCGATACCAGTCAGCCAATTCCTGTGGATGATGTAAAAACGGAATCCGGCGCACCTGCGGGTTGTGATGGCAGAATGTTTCCACTGCATCGGTCATCTGGCCGTCCCCGATCATCACTCCCAACCATGGATTTTGGCAAAGCTGCCCGATCTTCTCCCAAGTCCTTAACAGTAACGCGGTATCCTTATCCGGGGAAAACCGCCCCACATAAAGCAAAACGGGACGGTCCGTGGGTAATCCAAGTTTGCGACGGATTGCCAGGCGATCCCTGTTCGGATCTTCACGGTAAATGGTCGTATCCACCCCTAAGGGGAGATGAATCAAGCGACGCACCCCCCAACCATCCAATACCCTTATCAGATGCTGGCTTCCCACAAAGACCCCCTTTCCTTTGTCGGCAAGATTCCTGAGATAATCACCCGCCACACGCTCAACCCATTTTCGTGCCCAGGTCCCGGCAAACTTAAGAACCGTCCTCAACATGGCGTCAGGAAAGTGGGAATGATAAAACATGTAAAAATCCGACCCCCTTCGATTGGCCCAGTTCCGGGCCAGCATGGCGGCATGGTAGGGGTCGCCGGCTTCGACGATTTCCGGGTTCTCGGAGTAAAGAATTTGCAGGAGGGAGGGCAAATCCAGCATCCATCGATAGCGTGACGTCCGGTTCACCAAGGGGCCCCGAACCTTCCAGATTTTTCCCCGACCGCCCTCCACCTGCTCGGTTTTGGATCCCGGAACGATCATTAGGTGTTCATGGGGAGTCTCATGGAGAATGTATTGGCGTTTTGCCTGTAGGTATGACTTCACGCCACCTCCCAGGGGGGAGTAAATTTGCGTCAAATCACAGATCTTCATCCAGAGGTGCCTTGATCATGCCTCCATCTCTGCTAAATAGGAAGTCTATGAGGCGGAACGATTTTCTACGCCTGTTATCCATGGCTGGAGTTGGATGCATCACGCCCGGTCTGGCCCAACCTAATCAGCCCACGATCGAGGGGGAGTTTGAGATCAATCCCCACTTCATTAATAGCGGACCTGGGTTTGGCAACCGTCTGGCCCTGACCTTTGACGATGGCCCCACCCCGGGAGTCACGGAGCGGGTTCTGGCGGAACTCTCGAAGCGGAATCTTCATGCCACCTTTTTCCTGATTGGCTCAAAAGTGGACGCCTCCCCCGATCTGGCCCGACGGTTAGTCGACGAAGGCCACGATGTGGCCAACCATTCCTACACCCACCCGCGGTTGGCTGGGATGTCCGATACCGCCGTGGAACAGCAACTCTCCCGCACCCAAGAAGCCATCACCCGCGCCACCGGAGTTACCCCGGTTTGGTTTCGCCCGCCTTATGGGGCCTTTCGAAGGGAACAAGGCCCAATCGCCTCCAAGATGGGGTTGGGAGTGGCCTACTGGTCTGTGGATCCCAAAGACTGGTCCCAACCGGGAAGCTCAACCATCACGCAAAGGGTCCTATCCGCCAGCCAACCTGGTTCCATTATTTTGCTGCACGATCTGCATCCCCAGACAGCCGATGCAGTGCCCGCTATTTTTGATGGATTGGTGGAGCGAGCTTTTCTGCCGACACCGTTTCACAACTTTGTCGGCATGCCCTACGCCTGAACTAGATCTTACCTTCCCCTCTCCAGATCGTTCCCGGAAGGATTTTAGCTTCCTTGGCCACCAAACTGCCGGGGTTCACAACTGCATTACAGCCAATGGAGGCACGATCGCCAACCATGGCGCCAAACTTTCTTAAGCCCGTCTCCACCAGTTGACCAGACACCCGGACACGAATGGACTGTCCGTCCAAACGGTAGTTGGAGAGGATGACTCCGGCCCCAAGATTCACCTCCCGACCGACCACAGAATCCCCCACATAGCTGAAGTGCGATACATGTGACCCGGAAAGCAGAACACAATTTTTGAATTCACAACTATTCCCCAGCACACAACCATCCCCGGCGATGACATTTTCCCGAATATAGGCGCCATGGCGGATCTCACAGTTGTTCCCGATCCAAGCCGGACCCCGGATATACACCCCCGGCTCCACGATGGTGCCCTCTCCAAGAAAAACGTTCTCCCCGATCACCGGGGCGCCGATCAATTTGGCTTTCGAGCCCTTCTTCAGATACTTCCGCAAATAGGATCCGATTTTCGGCAAGACCTCCCATGCATGGTTCACCCCTGCAAAAAGGGCTTCATGGTTTTGTCCTTGGAGGTCGAAAAAGTCCGATAGGGCGGTTCCCATGTCATCACCCTGCCTGACTCGGTGCGGTTCTCAAGCCTTGTGGCGGAGAGCTTGCCGCAGCGCGTTGCGGGTAACCTCTAGCTCTTCATCCCCGTGGGCCGCGGATAGGAAACAGGTCTCGAACTGCGAAGGGGGAAAATACACCCCGGCATCCAATAAAGAGTGGAAAAACAGGCTGTAGGCTTGGGTGTCGCATCGCCGAGCGTCCTGCAGATTCCGGATGACCGACCCCGCTGGACAGAAAAAAAGACAAAACATCGACCCGATTCGAACCCAGGATGCTTGGCCCCCCGAATCTTGCATCTCCTGCACCAACATCATCTCAAGGGCTTGTCCTGTTTTTTCTAGTTTTCCATACACATCCCCACGCGCGAGGACCTTCAACTGCGCCAATCCCGCGGCCATGGCCATCGGATTGCCCGACAGAGTTCCCGCTTGATAGACCGGCCCATCTGGCGCCAAAAAGTCCATCACATCGGCTCTGCCGCCAAAAGCACCCACGGGCATTCCGCCACCAATCACCTTTCCGAAAGCAGTCAAGTCAGGGCGAATCCCGTAAATCTCCTGCGCCCCGCCAGGCGCCAGCCGAAACCCGGTCATCACCTCATCAAAGATCAGCAAAGCTTGCTGTTTTCGCGTGATCTCCCGCAGAAAGTGCAAGTATCCCTTGGCCGGCAAAATAAGACCGGCATTGGCCGGAACGGGCTCCAGAAGAACGGCGGCGATTTCCTTGCCATACTTTGCGAAAGCCGCCTCCACTGCGGTTTCATCGTTAAAAGGAAGGACCAAGGTGTCTTGCACCGCACCCTCCGTTACGCCCGCACTATCCGGCCGACCCAACGTCAATGCTCCCGAGCCGGCCGCCACCAGAAGGGCATCACTGTGGCCATGATAGCAACCGGCAAACTTGATGATTTTTGGTCTCCCCACAAAACCTCGAGCCAAGCGCACACAGGACATGGTCGCTTCCGTTCCACTGTTGCAAAAACGGACTTTTTCTACTCCGGGCACCATGCGGGTGATCATTTCAGCCAATTCCACCTCCCCTCGGTGGGGCGTCCCAAAACTCAGTCCCTTGCCGGCAACACTCCGGACCGCTTCCACCACTTCTGGGTGGGCATGACCCAGAATCGCCGGACCCCAGCTCCCCACGTAATCAATATACTCCTTTCCATCAACATCCTGAATTCTCGACCCTTGGGCGGAGGCCATAAAGACGGGGGTTCCTCCGACCGCCCGAAAAGCCCGCACAGGGGAGTGAACTCCCCCGGGGGTGACCTTCTTGGCTCTCGCAAACAGTTCCTTGGATTGAGTGCCTCCGCCCTCTTGCATGGTGAATCCTAGACAGGCCGTCCTCTCCTCATCCATCCCGATCCATGCTAGTTGGCCGCAAAATCGGCCCGAGCCCTGCTCTCAGCCTCCACCAAGCCGGACCAACTCTCCCATCCATCGGCCAAGAGATGACGGGCATCCTCCTGTGCTTTTTGCAAAAGAGGAAGATCCGATGGTAAGCGCGCGTGCCGGAACCTCGGCAAACCGCTTTGATCATCCCCCAAAATATCCCCAGGACCACGCAAGCGAAAATCCTCTTCCGCCACCTTAAATCCGTCGCGATGATTGGCCAAGAAGTCCAGACGTTCTCGGGCGGGAGCCCCACCTGCACGCTGAATGAGGACACAATTCCCGCTCACCCCGCCCCTGCCAATTCTTCCGCGGAGTTGATGAAGCTGGGAAAGACCCAAACGATCCGCATGATCAATCACCATCCAATTAGCCTCCGGCACGTCCACCCCAACCTCCACCACGGTGGTGGCAACCAGCACGGAGATGACTCCGGTTCTAAATCGATCTAATACGGTCAGCTTCTCCTCCTCCTTCATTCGGCCATGGAGTAAGGCTACCCGTCCTTTGCCCATGATCCCATTCAGCTGTTCATAGGTACGCTTAACGGAGGCCTCGTCTGCGGGATCCTTAACATCCTCCCCCAATCGAGGCACCACCACGTAGACGCGATCCCCCGCCTGCACCCGGTCCTTAAGATGAGCCCAGATCTTTTCCACCGCGGAGCTATCTCGCACATGCGTCTTCACCTCTCCCCGACCAGGAGGCATTTCCTGTAATAAAGAAACATCCAGATCCCCGTGAAGTAACAGATTGTAGGTTCGGGGGATGGGAGTTGCTGTAAGGACCAACAAATCGGGTCGCTCCCCTTTGGCCAGGAAAGCCGCTCGCTGTTTCACCCCAAACCTTTGCTGCTCGTCAATTACACACAGAGAGAGCCGAGAAAGTCTGGTCTTTTCCGCAAACAGGGCGTGGGTGCCGACTGTGATGCGAGGAAAAAGACCTGCCGGGCCGGGCTTCGAATCAGAAGTCCAGGTGACAATTTCCAAAACCCCCTTGGGCATGATTTTTCGAAGAGAACTGGCATGCTGCTCGACCAAGAGGGTGGTCGGAGCCATGAGCGCCACGTGCGATCCCGACTCCAATCCACGCAGGAGGGCGTGGGCGGCCACCAAGGTCTTGCCGGACCCCACATCCCCCTGCAGGAGTCGATGCATGGGTCGGGCGAGCTTCAGGTCTTCATCAATTTCCCGGCAAACCTTGATTTGATCTCCGGTCATCTCCCAAGGGAGGGACTCTCTCCAGGCTTGCACCAAATCCCGGGTCTTTTCCGGTCGTTCGACGCGGATTGCTTCCCTGGCCGATCGCCGCACTTTAAGGGAAAACTGGATTCCCAGAAGTTCCTCATAAGCGAGCCGGCGCCGGGCGATCTCCACTTCGCGCAAGGTATCGGGGAAATGGAATGTCTGCCATGCTTGTTGCCGACTTGGCATATCCTGGACTGGGGGAAAAGCCTCCCGAACTTTGGGGGGAAAGTGCTTGAAATAATGATAGAGGATGGATCGCACGCGCCTTTGATTCAGCCCCTCGGTCAGTGGGTAGACGGGAACCACCCGATCCAAATGAATCCCCTCTTCTCGCCCCTCCTCAATCGTCTCGGTTTCCGGATGGGCCACAACAAAGATCCCCTTTTTCTCTTCGATTCTTCCATAGGCCGCCACCCGTTTTCCCTCTGGAAAAGCCCGGGCCATAAAGGGGAGATTATAGAAAACCAGCCGAACCGAATCACCCAGAGCCTCTTTTTCGTCACCCACCGCCAAGTCGACCTCCACCATGCAGCGCCGCCCCCTCCATCGGTTGAGTTTCGACCGTGTGACCGTTCCTTGAAAATGGACCGGTCCCTCCGGCAGCCCCTCGCGTGGGTGCCAACCTTGCCGACGATCCTCGTGTCTTCGGGGAAGATAACCCGCCAACTCCTCGGGCCCCAGAAACCCCAACTTGCTCGCCAACCCCTCCGCAGACCGGAGAGCTCGCGCCTTTTCAGGAGTTAACGCCAGTCGGCCATCCGCCACCGGGGTCCATCCGTGTATTCATCCCATTCCCACGCTCCGGCCAAGTCAAACACCGTCCGATCCGGTGGACGCCGCGCGAAATCAAAACCCACCACATCAAACTTCCGATCTCCTGCTTGAGCCCGGAACTTGAGGTGTCGCTCCGCAAAAACCCTGGGCGACCCCGCCAGTTGCACTCCATCCAGTTGAAAGACCGGTTCAGGGTTCCCTTTACCAAAGGGGGCCATCTCCCCGACCGCCCGAGCCATCTCCGGGGTCAAATGTTCAGGCAAAAGCGTCATCTCGATGGATAAACTTTTCTCAAATATTTCAGGGGAAACACTTCGCTCCAGCCAAGCACTCAAAATGCCTCGAAACTCCGGCACCCGGTCGGCCTCGATCACGATGCCGGCTGCCCCCTCATGTCCGCCAAATCCTTTCAGGCATGGACTACAAGCGCGCAAGGCATCCATCAGGGAAAGTCCCGGAAGACCCCTGCCACTCCCCTTT
>RGGS01000391.1 GCA_010024525.1 Verrucomicrobiota bacterium
GGTTGGATGACAGCCCCGCCCCCAGGCTAGTCCGTTGCGCCCGAGGTTGGCGGTGTAGGAAGGGGTGACAGCGGTCCAGGCATTTTGGCCTTTCTCCCGGCGATACGCCTGAAGCCGGGTCGAGGTTGAGTTCCAGCTCTCCGGAACAGCGAGGATCAGAACCTTGGTATCCTTCGGGATCGGGCCGGCCCAAGCGGGTGTCAGGAAAAGAAGCGGCAGGGCAAGCGACAGGAATCGCATGGCCCTCAGCGCCGGAAACGCTCGCGCAGGCCTCCGAGAAAAGGAGGAAGGTAAAAGGCAACATATCCGGCCAGTCCCGCCAGAATGCCGGGGAGCAGGACGGGTTCAAAGAGGGCGGGGAGAAAGAGGAGTCCGGAACTGATGGCAGCCACCCAACGCACGGAAAGAGGGATCGGGATGGGAAAGAAAAAGACCTTCTGGTCGGGCAGGGTGGTGGCAAAGGCGAGAAAAAGGGAGTTGTGAAGGTAGAAGGGATTCACCGGGGCTGAGGGGGCAAGAAAAGCGGTGGCTATGACCGCCAGCACGCCGATCAGGAGGTAAAGGTTGAGGTGAAATGAGCCCCAAATTTCTTCCAAGGCATCTCCGATCGACCAAAGAAACCAAAGAAACAGAAGAAGAAAAATGGGATGGGCGGAGGAAGGGGGAACGAAAAGAAAGGTGATCAGGCGCCAGAACTCCCCTTGGAGGACGAGGGAGGGTTCCAACTTCAAAATGGAGGTGAATCCCGGTGAGGCCAGATTGAGCAACCAAGCGCCCGCATTCATGGCCACCAGCCCCCGGGTGAGGTAGGGAACGGCCCAACGGCCGAGATGGTGTTCGAGAGTATCGGTCCAGCCAGCGGGGCTCATGCGCCGGGGAAGCCGGTCAGGGCTTGAGGGTGATCTTTTTCCAGTTCAGATGCTGGGCGTGGGCGTATTTTTCGAAATCCTTCTCGTAGAGAATGAGCACCGCGCGGACCACGGCGGAGTCGTCCTCAAAACTGATCTGAGCCACAAAGTCGGGAATGATGTCGAGCAGGCGGTGGGTGTAGATAATCGCGAAGGCGGAGGCGGCGGCGGCGGTGTACGGAATATCCTGATAGGCCCCCTCGGCAAAGTCTTCCACCACATCGGCCAGAAATTCCAACTGGTCGACCAGATGGGGGAATTTGGGGGCGTGGATTTGGGTGAATTCGGCTTTGAGGATGGGCAGGCGGTGAAGAAGGTTTTTCATGATGCGGGGCGTCACCCGGGAAGCGCCGCGCTGGGCAAAAAAGGCAATCTCGGCCATGGGGGTATCGTAAGGAAAGCCGCGCAGACGGCAAGCGGAGGAGGAGATGGTGCGCGGACCCGGGTTCCAGCAATGTGGGGATATGGTGTTCAAAATGGTCAGTACTACCGCTTACTAACAGTTGCGCTAGTGCATGGTGGGTGGGTGCATTTAATTTGTAACATGCTCGCCTTCTTTTCCATTGGCACACCACTAGAGATGTTTTATGG
>RGGS01000392.1 GCA_010024525.1 Verrucomicrobiota bacterium
ATATCCCTTAAGGGATATTAATACATCTGTCAAATCAAGACGTGGGTTTAGTCTGTATTTTTTTGGCTAATCTCTGAAATCTTATGGCACAGGAGACGTAATCTTTCTGTTAGGTTCGCGGTTTCCAAGAGGGTTTGGCGGGTCTCGGGGTCCTGCAAAAAGCAGCCAGCCACCAGATCCACCAGGGCATGATGATCTTCCAAGTGACGGAGAAATTTTTTCATCTCCTGCAGCCCGGCCTCGAGAGGGGTTTCAATTTTCTCCAAGTGCTCGAGAATTTTCGCCACGAGGGCATCGCGCACGACTGTTTCCGCTGGGGAAAAAAAACAGTTTGGGGCAAGACCATCACACCCACCTGCTCGGGAAGCATCATCTTAGTCATCTTTACTCCTCTTTTAGGGGCTGGGATAGGGTAAAAAGGGGGTTTTGCTATTGACGGAAAGGGTTTTCTAGAAGAGACTTACTTTTTACATATTTATGTTGGATAAGCTTTTTCCCTTTTTAGAGAACGACATGGGTGTCGATTTGGGCACAGCCAACACCTTGGTCTTTGTTCGTGGCAAGGGGGTGGTCCTACGGGAGCCCTCCGTGGTGGCCATGGATCAGGCGACCCGCCGGGTTTTGGCGGTGGGCGATGAGGCTAAGCGGATGTTAGGCCGGACCCCGGGTTCCATTGTGGCGGTGCGTCCCCTTAAGGATGGGGTCATCAGTGATTTCGAAGTCACGGAAGCAATGCTCAAGTGTTTCATCGAAAAGGCCACCAAACGGCAAAACCGGTGGCGTCCGCGTCCCCGCCTGGTGATCGCCGTCCCCTCCGGGATCACAGAAGTGGAGCGGCGTGCGGTGTGTGAATCCGCCGCCCATGCGGGCGCCCGCAGCGTTCGCTTGATCGAGGAGCCGCTGGCGGCCGCGATTGGCGTTGGGCTCCCGGTGCAGGACGCCTCCGGCAACATGATCATCGATATCGGTGGCGGCACCACGGAGATGGCCATCATTTCCCTCGGCGGCATCGTCTTTAGCCGCAGCGTGCGGGTGGCGGGCGATGAGTTGGACGAGGCCATCATGAATTATCTCAAGCGGGCCTATAACCTGATGATCGGCGAACGCACGGCCGAGGACATCAAGGTCAAGATCGGCTCCGTTTACCCGATGGACAAGGAAACCTCGATGGAGGTGCGCGGCCGCGACTTGGTGGCCGGCCTTCCCAAGACCCTCACGATCACCTCCCAGGAAGTGCGCGAAGCCCTGTTGGAGCCGATCCAGATCATTCTGGAAAGTGTCCGCCTGACCCTGGAACGTTGCCCGCCGGAACTTTCCAGCGACTTGGTGGAACGGGGTGTCGTCCTGGCCGGGGGAGGAGCGTTGCTCCGCGGTTTGGATCGTCTTTTAAGCGAAGAAACGGGCCTGCCCATCCACGTGGCCGAAGATCCGCTCAGCGCGGTGGTGGAAGGGACCGGCAAGGTGCTCGATGAACTGGAGTTTTTGAC
>RGGS01000393.1 GCA_010024525.1 Verrucomicrobiota bacterium
GGGTTCCACCTTGACCCACATCCATCGTCCCGGAACTCGCCGCCGTGCCCGTGATGCTCAACGCCCAGCTGTTGAGTCGGGCAAGGTTGCCTCCCTGGGTATCAGCCACCAAAAGACTCCACGTGTCCCTCCACGCTCCGTTCAGCGCCGACAACCCCGCGGTGACCTGGCTGACGTCATAGGCCACGCCAGCGGCAAAGGGATTCACCCCGATTCGCCCGTCTGCCGCGTAGGTGCCCGTACCCCCCGTCAGGTTGTAGATGTTTGTCGCCGACGAATCGTCAAAGGTCACGTTCAGGAACGACAGAGCACTGCCAAACGCGTTGGCATTCGAGACCCCTTCCCGGTTCAGCAACACCGACGTCCGGGAACCCTCGCTCGCCGTGCCCACGGTCACCGTGGCGTATAACTGCCCCAACCGCATCGTTGACCCGCTAGCCGAGCCGAGGCTCAACCCAACGTTCACATCCGTGATCGTGGCCAACCCCGCGTTGGCAATCTGCAGGGCGCTCACATACTGCCCGCGGTCCGGCACACCTTGGTTCACGGAAATACTGCGGTTTACCGTGATCTGCGCCTGCCCCGACGCGACCAAACCACCAAGCAAGCAGAACACGAAACCAAACGTGGCGAACCGTATTGGGTTGCTCATTTCCACCCTAATCCTTCCACTTAATCCTAATCTTAATCTTAATCCTATTCCCCATCTTCCGTTTCCCATCTTCGGTGCTCTCAACACAACACTCGCAAACTCCATCCCGGGATTTCTTTCCTTCTCACAGTTTCTTTGATTCATGACTCTTTTCCTATTACGGGCCAACCGCAACCTTCGCTCGGAAGAACATCGACGAGTTCCAGGCACTGGCCACGTTGCCGGACTTTGTCACGGTGATGGAGAAGGACCCGGTCCCGCCGGTGCTCTGGTTCCCCACACTCGTCCAGTTGGTCAGGTCGGTCGAATACTCCACCACATAGGTCTGATTGGGTACCCCGATAAAGTCATGGGTCACCGTGGTGTTGGGCGCCAGATACGTGGCCGTACCCACTTTCACGATCTGCAGGGTAAAGGTGGGAGCTGACGCTTCCGTGGTCACCGTCACCGTACCCGTGGCCGTCTGACCGCCGTAGCTCAGCGTGTAGGTGAACGTTTCTGGCGAGGCGTTTCCGGGCGTGAACAGGACATCGCCGCCATCGATTTGTGCCGAGTTCCCCGACCCGCCCGTCACCGCGGTGATCGACAACCCGTCCGTCGCTAACGCTCCTGCCGTCGTAATCCGCACATCGTTGGCCAGCAAGCTGGCAAGGGTCAGAGTCATCGGCGAGTTCCCCGCCGGCTTGGTCACCGCATCGGGCACCGCCACCGGCCCGACGACATAGTAGTTGTTCGTCGTGCTGCCGCTGTAATTTCCATCTGTCGAGGTCGCCACCACCGTGTAAAATCCGGCAGTCGTCGGTGCGCTGGCGCTGCTGT
>RGGS01000394.1 GCA_010024525.1 Verrucomicrobiota bacterium
TCTTTTCCATCTACTGCTTTCCACCTCTGCACTGGTATCGGTGGGAGTTTCGCTCCAAAGTGGGACCAATGGGCTTCTTGTGACGGATGCAGCGGGCCAGCGCATTTTGGATATGGGGGCCCCAGTCACCAACATCGTCATTGATTTCATGGTCGATTTTGACGCGCGCAACCGCAGGCACATTACCAGCGCTAAATTTCGCACTAATTCGATTTATAATAAGATTGCCGGAATGATGAAAGGAGCAGGCACGAACTTTACTCACATTGGATTTGGCAATTGGTGCCTCGGGGATCGTCAGGACCTTCTCTTTGACAGTTTGGAAGTGCGGGGCTCCGAGGCCATTAACGGAGGCACGAATCCGATCACACTAAGCAACACCCTCTTCAACCTGACTGGCAGTCGTACCTATTATTACCGCGTGGCGAGCATGAGTCTGGACGGGGGAGTCACGTATGGGAACAGCGCCTCCTTTTACACCGGACTCGATTTTGCCATTTCCAGCGCGTTCTCGGGAGGTTCTTTTGCGCAGGGCTCCACCGGACAATTCACCATCAACGTTTCAAATGTGGGAGGTGCGAACGGCACTGGCACAATCACGGTGACCAATCAAATCCCGATGGGTATGACCATTACGTCTATGAGCGGTTCCGGATGGACCTTCAATACAAACAACCGAACAGCCACAAGGTCAGACAGGCTGAATCGAGGCCTGAGCTATAATTCGATTCTCGTCAACGTTTCCGTCGCCTCCAACGCACCGTCCAAGGTCACTAATGTGACGTCCCTTTCTCTGAGCTCAACCGACGGCAACTTGAGCAACAATACGGCGATCTCGGCAACTTCGGTTGCCCCGGGTCCCGACCTTGTCCTTCTGACACCGGCACCATCACGGTAACAGAGCAGCCTCCCGCGGGGATGACGGTCACCTCGATGGCCGGATCGGGTTGGGTCTTTCATGCCAGCAACCGGACCTGCACCCGTTCTGCGGTCCTGGGTGTCGGAGAAAGTGCGCCGCCCATCGAGGTCGCTGTGATGATGGCCTCGAATGCGCCCATTCGGATGACGAATCTGGCCACGGTTTCCGGGGGTGGGGATGTGATTGGCACCAACAATGCCGCCCAGGCTGCCAGCGATGTGACCGTCTTGTTGACCCCGCGATCCTGGCGGGAAGAGTTTTTTGGCGTGGATGCCACCAGCTGGCTTGCCGCGGACACCAACGCACCGGCGGGGGATGGGATCCCAAATTTGGTAAAGTACGCTTTGGGCATCAGCAACGTGCTCACCCCGGCGACGAATGGTTTGCCGGAGATGAAAATGACGAACAACAGGCTGGCGCTGACCTTCAACCGCCAGAAGAGCGTAACCGATATAGTCTATAAGGTGCAGGCCACCGGGGATCTTTTTGGGTTCAGCAATAACCCGACGGTTTGGTCGAGCGCCTCGAATGCCTACGGCGGCGGAACCAA
>RGGS01000395.1 GCA_010024525.1 Verrucomicrobiota bacterium
TTCTCCACCATCCGGCGAAACACGGGATTTTTCAGGGCCGGACGGGTGATCACATCGGCCCGGCGCTGGAGAATCCGCTCCAACCCCTCCGCCAAGGCCGCGAAGGCCAACCAAATGTTCACCTGGGGTGAAGGCCTCAAGCAAACCCACTAGGGTTCAAACTGGGCGAGGAGCCGATCAATCTCGGCAGAAAACTGCGGCAATTTGTTTTGCACGATGTCCCAAACAATCCCGTCATCGACATCGTCATAGCCATGAATCAACCGGTTTCGAAACCCGACCACCATGGGCGCATCCGGAATTTTGCCGTACCACTCCGGAGCCTTTTCCCGAAGACGGACACAAGCCTCCCCGACGACCTCAAACTTACGCTCCACCGCCGCCCGGGATTTCGCATCCGCCCGGTAGCTCGGCAAGTCCATACCGCCGGTAAAGTTGCGGATCTCGGCCAAAGCAAACTGAATATCGAGAACGAGCTTCTCCGCCTCAGGAGGCATACACCGGTTGACTGGTCTTCTCCACCATCCGGCGAAACACGGGATTTTTCAGGGCCGGACGGGTGATCACATCGGCCCGGCGCTGGAGAATCCGCTCCAACCCCTCCGCCAAGGCCCATGGAAATCGGCCAGAAAGTCCACATCACTGGTCAGGGGATCGAATCCACCCGTGACCGCCGATCCGAAAACCCGCAACTCCCTGACTTCGAGATCCTGACAAAGGGTATGGATCTGGCCTTCCTTACCCTGCAAAACCTTGATTGGTGGGAGCGTCCCGGTCACGGGAAAATCATGATTCCTCAATCTGTGAAGTCAATCGCCTACCCCGAGGGTTCCGTTTGCTCCCGCGAAGCCCGCTCCAGTTATCCACACTTATTCAAAAAAAGCTTGGATAAGTCCTTAATTGTCACACTCCTTTTCTCGATTCCTGCGGTGGGGTTTTTAGTTTCGGCCCATGCGGACACGGGTGTATCTGCCAGTCTTTTTTCTCTGCGGGGGTTCCCTGCTTTTTTCCCAGGAGAATTCCGCCCGTCTCTCTGTTGCTGCCCCATCTCCAACCGCCCAGTCGACAAATCAACCCGCTTCGACCGGCTCAGCACCTGCAACCAACCCTCCGAAGCTCCCGCCGAGCGCAAGCGAGGCAAAGAGCGAAGGAGGGCCGCCACCTGCCCCGACCTCGTCGGGGCCCGCTACCAATCCCGAAGCCTCGAACTTGACTGACGCTCCCCTTCCCGAAGTCGCCAACCAACCGAAGGTCATCACGCCAAACCAAACGCAAGCGGCGGAAGGCCCCCTAGGACCAAGAGATGGCCGGTGGTATGTTGGAGCGGCGGGAGGTGCGATGGTTCAACAGATCGTAGAGAACGGCACCGTCACCGCCGTAGGACAACAGCCCTTGAACGAGGAAGACAGTGGCCGGATTGGCAGCTACATCGCCGGGCGCG
>RGGS01000396.1 GCA_010024525.1 Verrucomicrobiota bacterium
GGGCGACCGCGGAAAGTTACGCTCCAAGGTCCGGCCCGGATCGTCTATGAAGGAATCTTCCATGTTTGAAGGAACCTATACCGCGCTGGTCACCCCCTTCCGGAATGGGCAGGTGGATGTGAAGGCGTTTGAGGCGCTGATCGAGCGGCAGGTTGCGGCCGGGATTGAGGGGATCGTGCCGGTGGGAACGACGGGAGAGTCCCCCACGCTGAACATGCAGGAGCACGTCCGGGTGATTGAACTGGCGGTGCAGTTTGCCCGCAAGCGGACCAAAGTGGTGGCGGGCACGGGCTCAAACAGCACGGCAGAGGCAATCGAGCTTTCGATGGGTGCGCAAAAAGCCAAAGCGGATGCGCTGCTCTTGGTGGCTCCGTACTACAACAAGCCGAGCCCCGAGGGTATGTATCAGCATTTCCGCGCGATCGCGGCGGCGGTGGATCTCCCGATCATGCTCTACAGCGTTCCCGGAAGGTGCGGGGTGGAGATCACGGTGGAGACGGTGGGACGGCTGGCAAAGGATTGTCCGACGATCCGGGCGATCAAGGAAGCGGGGGGGAAGCCGGAGCGGGTCGACGCGATCCGAAAGGTGGTGCCGGCGGGATTCGAAATTCTGAGCGGGGACGACAGCATGACCTTGGAGTTCATGAAGCGGAGCGCGGTGGGGGTGGTGAGTGTGGCCTCCAACCTGATTCCGGCTGAGGTGAAGGCCCTGGTGGATGCCGCGACCCGAAAGGACGGGAAGAAGGCGGAGGAATTGCACCAGAAGTACGCCGGGGTGTTCCGGGATCTTTTCATTGAGAGCAATCCCGGCCCGGTGAAGGCGGCGATGGCTGCCAAGGGCTGGTTGGCGGATGAACTGCGGTTGCCGTTGGTCCCCATCACCGAGGCCAGCCGGGAGAAGCTTTTCCGGACTTTGAAGGAAGCGGGATTGGCGTAGCCTCGGATTAGGAGAATTTATGGCAACCAAACTCACCATGATCGGATCCAAAGGGCGGATGGGGCAGGCGATTCTCAAACTGGCTCATAACGACAAGAATTTCGAGGTGGTAGGGGAGGCGGATCATGGGGATGACTTGGCCAAGGCAGTGGCCAAGGCGCAGGTGGTGGTGGATTTCAGCCATCGTTCGGCCACTGAGGCGGTGCTCAAGCAGGTGCGGGCAGTGAAGGCCGCCTATGTCTGTGGAACCACTGGGCATACGGAGGCGGAGCAGGGTTTGATCGGGGAGGCGGCGCACCATATTCCCATCATCCATTCGCCCAATTTTTCCCTCGGCGTGAACCTGCTTTTTTATCTGACTTCGCAGGCGGCCAAGGCTTTGCCGGAGGGGTTTGATCCGGAGGTGATCGAGATTCATCATCGGTTAAAGAAGGACGCCCCCAGCGGCACTGCCAAGCGGTTGGTGGAGATTTTGGCAGAGGCTCGGCGTTCGAAGCCCGAGA
>RGGS01000397.1 GCA_010024525.1 Verrucomicrobiota bacterium
ATCTCTATCAAAATTAAATGAACCACAGCATGAGGTATTCGCTGCTGATGTTGCTAACGTACCGCCTGCAAGTACTAATGTACCCAAATGATAAGAGACTGCTGGGTTGTTACTGTAAAGCTCACCACCAGTGTAGATTGTGACTTGTTTTGCGCCGTAGCCATACCCTACAAATGAGTTGTAGTCACCATTTAGGGTAACAAAACCACCGTTATTAATATTGATTGCAGCACTCTTACCTAAGCCTGTACTTGTGCCATTGCCACCACCGGTCACAATCACTTGTTGTGATACATTCAATGTGCCAGTGAAGTTCTGATCACCTGAGATCGTGACTGTGCCAGCGGAACCAGCAAGGTTCATCGTACCTGTACCAGCAGCTAGATTAGTGAATGTCTGATTTTGGTTGCTGTTCCAATTAAAGATGGCGTTGCTTGCCACGGCAACTGCACCAGAATAATTGCCACTGCCTAACTTACCACCAACGTTAATTGCCAATGCGCACCTGCAATTGAACCCACGGTGTCTGAAGCATTCACGTTATAAGTCGCACCACTCGCTACCGTCACCGCTGTGCTATCACTCAAACTACCACTCACCGTCAATGTGCCCGCATCAATATTCGTCGCACCTGTGTAAGTGTTGGCGTTACTTAACACAACAGTACCCGCACCTGTCTTCGTAATGCCATAACCATTGCCAGAAATAATGCCTGACAACGTCAATGTGTCTCCAGTGCTCGTATCCAAGATACTGTTCGCTGTTAATGTAATATTGCCAGCTAAGCTACTTGTTACATCTCTCAAGGTACCGCCAGCTAACGTCAAGCCTTCAGCGCCTACTGTCACACCATTCAAATCAAGTACAGCACCTGAAGCAACCGTCGTACCGCCCGTTGTGCTACCCAAGCCACTGTTGTTCGTCACAATCACCGTACCAGCATCCACAGCCGTTACACCATCGTACGTATTCGCACCTGATAACGTTAAGGTGCCGGCGCCTGACTTCGTCAAACCACCACTACCCGCCAACTTGGCAGAGATCGTGGTTGTGCCACTACTGTTCGTTACGCTATAGCTACTACCTGTCAATACACCTGTCGTACCCGTGATCGAACCATATGACAGTATCACTGCACCTACGGTATCACTGTAGGCACCAATCGCAAATGTACCGCCTGTTACATTTAATCCGGCGGTATTCGTTAATACATCAGAAGCTCCCAATGCTAATGTGCCTGCTGATACTGTGGTGTTGCCTGTGTAGCTATTTGCGCCACTCATTGTCAACGTACCACTACCATACTTAGTCAATGCTAGCGTTGCATGCGCACCGTTTTGAATTGCACCAGAGAAGGTTGTGCTTGTGCCATTGTTACCAACGCCTAATATTATCGCGCCGCTCGCAGCCGTCGTGCTAATCGTTCCAGCCCCCGCAATC
>RGGS01000398.1 GCA_010024525.1 Verrucomicrobiota bacterium
CCGCACGGAATCGCGCAAGCGCAGGGCGGCGGTGGGAAGGGATTGGGAGGCTTGGGCGGCGGAGAGGTATTCCCGGGCGGCGGTAAGATAGGTTTCCGGGTTGGAATTCTGATTGAGGGCCTTCTCCAGCGAGTTGGTGGCATCGGCCGGTTTATTGCGGGAGCGGTCGATCTTTCCCAGAGCAATCCAGATGCGGGCCATCAAGTCGGCCGAGGCACCGGCTTTGTTGTCGAGGATCTTGCGAAACTGGTCTTTGGCCTCATCGCCTTTTCCCCGGCTGAAAGCAATTTCCGCAGTCCAATACTTGGCTTCGGCCTTGATCGGGGAGGGGGTGTCTTCCGGAAATGAGGCGAGTTCCTTGTCCGCTTCGTCCAGTTTTCCGCCCGCCAGATAGGTTTTAATCAGAAGCAGGCGGGCGGCATGACTTTCGGGATTTTTGGGGTCCTTGATCAGCTCCTTGAGCTCGGCAAGACCCGCGGTGGATTCGCCCTGATTTAAGAGTGCGGTGGCCAAGCCGAAGCTAGCCTGGGCTGCAAAATCTTCGCCGTTTCCCTTGGTCTTACATTCCCTCCAGATCGGAATGGCTTCCTTCCATCGACCCAACTCGTTCAGGGCCGAACCCCGAATGAAGCGAGCCCGACTCTCCCATTCAGGAGCGGAGGTTTTTGGAAGCTCGTTCAAGGCCTCCTCGGGCCGACGATCCGCGAGTAACGCCTCGGCTAGCAGGAGTTGGGCGTATGGCTGGGGGGAGGCGCTGTTTTTTTGCAACCAGGCCCGAATTCGGGTGGCGGCATCTTTTCCCAATCCGTCCTGAATCATTTCCTCGGCAGTACGCAGTTCCTTGGGTTGTTCCGTCGGGGCGGCAACCAGCCGGCAGGGGAAAAGGAACATGAGAATGAGAGGAAGATTCTTCATAGCTTGGCAAGAATTCGACCGGTCAGGCTTTCGCGGTTGCGGGCAACTTCCTCTGGCGTGCCGCTGGCCACGAGGCGACCCCCCAATTCCCCGCCTCCGGGGCCGAGATCCAGAATGTGGTCGGCATGACGGATAATGTCCGGATGGTGTTCCACGACGACGAGAGTATGCCCTGCCTCGCATAAGGCGAAGAAAACTGAAAGTAATCGGTCCACTTCCGCCAAGTGAAGCCCCGTGGTGGGCTCATCCAACAGATAAAGGGAAGGCCCGCGGGTTCGCCGGGCGAGAGCGGAGGCCAGACGGACGCGTTGGGCTTCCCCGCCCGATAGTTGGTCGGCGGGTTGCCCGATGGGCAGATATCCCAAACCCACGCGTTGGAGTGCCTCCAAGGCCTCGGCCAAAGGTGGGATGGCCCGGAGCAAAGTGAGCGCCCGGTCGACGGAAAGATTCAAAATGTCGGCGATGGAATGTCCCCGGTAATTCACAGCCAACGTTTCCCGATTGTAGCGGCGACCTCCACATTCT
>RGGS01000399.1 GCA_010024525.1 Verrucomicrobiota bacterium
CGGAGACTGTGGCAGTGGACGATGTTCCTCCGCTCACCGTAGCTCCTTGCTCTGTGTAAGTTTGTCCGACAACGAGATTCACCGTTGCAGAGCCGACTAATGTGATGCTCGGCGGTGTCTGGTCCAGGTTGCGCAGCGAGGTGATGTAGCTGCGGTTGGCATCCGTATTGCCTATGCCGAACTCCAGGGTTGAAGAGGTAAGCGCGGCTTTGTCTTCCGTGGAATTGTATCCCAAGAGCGACGAAGCGGTGGCGTATACGATGTTTCTTGAGCTGTTCAGTGACTGGTCGGAGCGGATTTTTTTCCCGGTATAGAGGCCATAGATAGTCGTCCCCGAGATGCGTCCTGCCGCCATGGCGTGGATACCGCCTGCGAAGCCCTCCACTCCCATCGAAGCCGGCTTGAGGATGACCATATCCAAATCATCGATGTCGAAGTTGGGTGATTCCTGCTTGAAGACCGATGCGTTGCCCAAGTTGACGCGCAAAACAAAGTCCACCGCGTCCAAGTCCTCCGTGCTCTGCGTGCCCGCGGAGACGACAATCAACGTGCCCGCCTTGACCTTCGACCAAACTTCATGCTCGGCGAAGCGGTATTCGCCGCCCTCGTCCGTGCTGCGGCTTGCGCTGAAGTCCTTCAGCGTCATCCCGCGCATGTCGACCGGCGGTCCGGGAGCGGCGTCGTTGGTGTCGCCGATGACGAGCAACTCGATCCGATCGGGCAAGCCGTTCTGGAACTTGTTAATCACCACACTGGTCGGGACGCTGGTCTGCTGTGTCGCGCTGACCACCCGCAGGCTGTAATTCGTCGTGGTTGTGCCGTCCTGCGTTGTCGCAGACAAGGCGAAGATATTCGTTCCGGCGAGCGAGGGCACCGCACCAGACACGATGCCGTTGCTTGCGTTGATCTGCAGGTTCCCCGGAAGTCCGGATGCGCTGAAATTCGTAGCCACCAGATTGCCCCCCGCCGTGATTCGAGTTTGGAAGGTGGAGTTGGTGTAAGCCGACCCGCTCAAGGGCGAGATGATGGGCGGCCCCACCGGTGCGGTGACCATGCCGCTCACCGTAAGGAGCTTGAGCGACGCCCCACCACCACCATGGCTGATCGCCCCGGAAACATTTCCGGCGGTTTCCGAATTCAGGCGGACGAAAATTTCCTGGGCGTTGATTTTGCCGGCCTCGTCAGGAGTTAGCGTCAGGGTGGCGCTGAAAGAATTGTTGTTGGTACTGATCTGGAATCCCACCGGTGCGGCCACAGTGACAGACTCAGTCAAGCCGACCCCGCTCACCGTGTAAGATTGCGTGAGCGAAGGGGTGCCTGTTTTCGTGCTGAATCCGGTCAAGCTCCAGGCCGAGAGGTCGAGTGTGGCCGCCGCCACGTCGGAAATTCCGGTAAGCTGAACGTATTTCGGAACTGCTTTCGCGCCCGAGTTGATGATCG
>RGGS01000400.1 GCA_010024525.1 Verrucomicrobiota bacterium
CCTTCCCGCCGCCAGTACGGGCTCATCGTACTCCCAATCTCTCGCCGCCTCCGGCGGAACGCCCCCTTACACCTGGAGCTCCACGGGCACGCTCCCCTCGGGCTTGACCTTGGATTCCTCTGGAAACCTGACCGGCACCGCACTCTTGGCAGTGACCTCCACGTTTACCGTCACGGCGACAGATGCCGGGTCTGCCACCGGCTCCCGCACGCTTACCCTCGCAGTCACCAACCCAACGAATCTAACCCTCGTGACTCCTTCCCTTCCTGGAGGAACCGTCAACAGCAACTACTCCCAGACACTCACCGCCGTCGGTGGCACTACTCCCTACGGGTGGTCGCTTACCAATGGTTCCCTTCCCCCGGGTCTTAACCTTACCAACGGAAACATCCAGGGAACTCCCTCGCAAGGCGGCACTTTTAATTTCACCCTTCGCCTGGCGGACGCCGCTGGCGGCTTTGTCACCCGGGCTTATACCGTCTCGATCGCTAGCTTGCTGAATATCACCACGCTCACTTTGAGCAATGCCACCGCGGGCTCCGCATACAGTCAGACCCTGCAAGCCACCAATGGAACGGCGCCTTATGCGTGGTCATTGGCTCCCGGCTCGTCCTTGCCGAACGGATTGACCCTCGGAACAAACGGAGTGATATCCGGAACCCCCTCCACAGTCTCCTCGTCCTCCTTCACTGTCCAAGTCCAAGATGCCGCCAGCCTGACCACCACTCGGGCCTTTACGCTGAACACGATCGGAAATCTCACCTGGGACTCAGACGGTGCGACCGGGGGCCAGCAAAATGGGGCGGGGAGCTGGAATCTCTCCAACACCAACTGGCTCAACGGCTCCACCAACGTTTCCTGGGTGCAGGGATCCGATGCCACCTTCGGGGGCGGCACTGGCACCGCCGGGGCCATCACCCTTTCCGAGGACATCGCCTTTCGCCACCTGACCTTTAATGCCACCACCAACGGCGGCACCTACACCATGACCGGCACCGGACGCACGCTCTCCTTGGGCTCCACCACCTCCACCATCATCGCCAACACCGAGGGCAGCATCAACGTCAAACTGGCCGGCACCAGCTTCACCAAGGCCGGCAGCGGTCGGCTTATCCTCAACGAGGCCGGGTACGAGGGCAACGTGGCCGTCACGGGGGAGTTGCGCCTGACGGAATCCTCCAACCGCATCTGGAACGGAACCATCAGCGGCGGAGGCAACATCACCAAGTATGGCTCCGGCCGGCTGACCCTGACCGCCTCCAATCCCCTCACCGGCTTTTTCACGGTCACCGAGGGGGGCTTCCTGCGGATCACCCATCCCTGGGCTTTGGGCACCACCACCAACAACACCACCGTCCAGGGAGGGACCAATTTCTGCGGGGTGGAGCTGGACAATCCTGCCGGCATGACCGTCGGGGAACCCTTCCAACTGGTCATGCA
>RGGS01000005.1 GCA_010024525.1 Verrucomicrobiota bacterium
TGTTGTCGAAGATGAACTTCTCGTTGTGGAACGTGTTCATCACCAGCGGCATGTCGGTGGTGGTGACGAGGAGGGCGCGCTCGCGGCCCGAGCCGTTGAAGTGGCGATGTTTCGCGTTCAGCGGAATCGCGAACAGGCTCTTGGGGCCCCATTCGAACGAACGCTTCGTGCCGTCGTCGAACTCGACCTGCGTCGAGCCCGTGCCTTCCAGCACGTAATAGACGTCTTCATAGAGATGGCGCTGGGGCGTGGTGGAGCCGCCGGGCGGAATGTCGAGCAGGAACATGTTCGTGAAATCGCCGCGGCCGATGAGATGCACGGCTGCGCCCTTCACGCCGAAACGCGGCCACATGGCGGTCTCGACCTTAAAGAGGTCGATGCCGTAATCCTCGGTGACGGGAATCCCTTCTTTCGCCACCCAGTCCAGATAGGGATCGAGGCCAAAGCGGCGGTCGAATTGGTGACCAGCGGAAAAGTCTTCGACTTTTGGAAATCTCCCGAAGGTGGGTTGAATAAGGAGCTTTCCGCGTATCTGACACAGCCGAGCACCCGAAAAGAGCTGCAAAGGGTTTTGTCCGAGGAAAAGGAGCCGGAGCGGAGAAGTTTCCGGTTGGCTTCCAAAGTCATGAACGATGTGGGGTATCGAATCATTCTGCGTTTTCTTGCAAGGGTTCAGAAGGGCGATGTCCTGGGGGGCCTGGAGCCGTTGGCGGGCGTGATCCCACTGGGATTGGCCACGGCACCGTATCTGTACTCCTTCCATTCGCTAAGAACAGATCGCCCACTACTCGGGGCCGTGGCGGATCGTTTGATTGGCAGACGTCCTCGCTCCCTGACCAACCATGTGAAGGGTTGGTGCACCGATACACTTGAGGATGTGAACGGGGTGGCACGAACCATTCGCACCATGGCAGAGGCGGGTCGCAAAAATGGATCCGATATCACCATACTTACCAGCCGCATGGGAATGAAACCGGAGGTAGGAGTGGTGAACTTTGAACCAGTGGGTGAGTTTGCGATCCCGGAGTACGAGTTACAGAAACTCAGCTTTCCTCCGATCCTTGAGTTTGTGGATCATGTCACCCGCAAGGGGTATACGGAGTTGATTTTAAGCACCCCGGGGCCGATTGGCTTGGTGGGACTCATGACCGCTCAGATTTTGGGTTTACGAACCAGCGCCATTTACCATACGGATTTTCCCCAATACGCCCGTTTCCTAAGTGAAGACGACCCCATGGTGGAAGGTATTGCCTGGAATTACATGCACTGGTTCTACAGCCAAGTGGATCGGGTTTACGTCAATTCCAAAAGCTATGCGGACCGCTGGGTGGAGCGTGGGTTGGCGAGGGAAAAAGTAGAGATACTGCCTCGGGGCCTAGATACGGATGCTTTTGATCTGCGTCATCATCAACCGGATTACTGGTCCCGCCGGGGTGCCACCGGAAAGGTCATGCTTTATGTCGGCCGAATCTCCAAGGAGAAGGAGTTGGATTTTCTGGCCCGAGTGGCAGAGGCGATTCCCCCGGAAACCCGCGTAACCTTTGCATTTGTGGGTGAGGGGCCCTACTTGCCTGAACTAAAGAAAAGGTTGAAGGGGGCTGTCTTTACCGGAGTTCTTCGCGGACAGGAACTCTCCGAGGCTTATGCCTCTGCTGATCTGTTTGTCTTTCCCAGCACTACCGACACTTATGGGAATGTGGTGGTGGAGGCTCTGGCTTCGGGGTTGCCGGTACTTGTTTCCAATCAAGGAGGGCCTGGAGAGCTTTTAAGGGATGCTCGCGATGGCAAGGTCCTCAAAGCTGGCGACCTGCCTGGTTGGGTGTTGGCCATTTTGGACTATGTGAAGCATGGTGAGTCGATGGAATCGCGGCATGAACGGAGACAAAGGTGTATTCAAGGAAGGGAATGGAGGGATGCCTTTCGTCGATTTTGGGATAATGGCTTGATGTGAATAACCTTTCACAACCTTTGCATTGTTTGCGTAAATAGTTTGACGCTGACAGGTGAAACTCGTTTCATTTCCGAATGCCTGAAGGTGTCCCTTTACCGCCCCCCCCTAAACCGCCAGGCGTGCCTTCGATCCCGCCACCAGCCAAACCCTCGGGAATTCCTGCACCTCCCGGGGCTCCAAAGCCCCCTGGGCTCACTCTACCCACGGCCCCTAAGCCTCCAGGTCAGGCTCCGGTTCCTCCCGGCATAAAAAAGGAAACCATGCGGTTAGCACCACCTTCAATGCCCAAATCGCCCACCGTCGGAGCTCCTCCCGTTCCGATGATGCCCAAGCCTCCCGGGGTTCCTGGGATTCCCCAAATGCCTACGCCTCCCGCGCCAAGTGGGTCGGCAACTCCGGCAACCCCGGCTAATGTCCCGTCGGTTTCGCCTAAGCCTCCAGCAGATCTTCGCAAAGAAACTATGAGAATTTCTTTACCTCCTCGGCCAGCCGGAGTAGCTGGGGTTGCCGGTAAGCCTGCCGGAGTTCCCGCCGTAACACCTGGGATGGGTGGGAGCCCCAAGTCTGCGGTGCCAGCTGCAGGGGGAAGCGCTCCCTTTGCGTCCCAAGCGGCTGGTGGATCGACTGGGGGCAAGCCGGGAGCCACCGGTGCTCCTGGACTGAAGGCGGCTCCAGCCGCAGGGCCAATGGTACGAACCGTTGTCGACACAGATGGAGCCAGCACTGCGCTGGCCATTGCCGCCCTGATTGCGTCTCTTGTCTCGTTTGGGGTGGTTCTTATGAGCTTCCTACAGAAGTAATTCCATGTCCTCCGCTAATACCATCACTCTCACGCAGGCCAATTTTAAGGAACTGGTCCTTCAGTCATCGGTTCCCGTGTTGGTGGATTTTTGGGCGGAGTGGTGTGGCCCCTGTAGAATGGTGGCGCCCCTGCTGGAACAGATTGCCAAGGATCATCCCGGAAAAGTATTGGTGGGGAAGGTCAACGTGGATCAGGAACAGGCCTTGGCAGCCGAGTACGGAATTCAATCCATCCCCGCCTTTTTCATTTTCAAAGGGGGGAAGGTCACGGATCAGTTTGTGGGCGCCCAACACTCACGTCAGACCATCGAAAGCAAACTCGGGATCGGAATTTAGACAAAAGAAGCCCAAGGAGCTTCCACTTAAGCGGGAAGGGGATCGCCCTGACGACCCAGATCTGGTTTTTTATTTAGGAGGCTGAAACCGCGGAGTAAGTGCATCGATAGAGGCCGGAAACTCTCTCCTCATCACGACGAACTTTGGTGCGTAGGATCTTTTCAAACATCTGGCGCTCGTAATCACGGATCATGGGAAAGGCGTCCAGACAGTCCTGAATAGCGGAATTAAATTCCGTGATCCGATGCGTACGATTGGAATTATCGAAAGAGTATTCTGCCATGTAACCGTCTTCCTCGCGCAAATGGGCCAACCCCCGGAATCGGGACTCTCCGTCCAGTTTTTCAAGCTTGGTTTCATACCGTTGGGTTTCGGCCTTATAGATGTTGTGGAGAATTTTTTCGGGTCCGAGTGAGCCGTAAATTTCTTTCACCGACTCCAAAATCTGAAGGCTAAACTGTGGGTAGCGACTGGGGAAGAATTCCTTTGCGCCATCGGTCAAGCGATAGGCTTTTTCCGGTCGACCCATACCCTTCGGGCGTCGCCACGTATCAAGGTAACCCTCGCGCTCCAACCCGATGCAATGTTGCTTAATCCCCATGTAGGAGAGTCCCACCCGTTGGCATAGCTCAGTAACGGAGAGGCCTTGGCTTTTCTTAATCTCCCGGAGGATGGAGAGTTTGGGGTTGTTCTGATTGCGTGTAAGTAGCTTGGTCTTCATTCCGAGGAATAAGAATTTCAACCGAGAATGACCCGCGAATCAACTCCCGAATTGCAATTATTCACTAGCCCTAACGGGACTCGAACCCGTGCACCGGCCTTGAGAGGGCCGTGTCCTAACCAGCTAGACGATAGGGCCTCAATTATTTGAAAATACCTTGTTTTGGCCAATGGGCAATCCTCAAGGCGGCCGGATTTGATTATCGGATGGAGTGAAGTGCCTTGGAAGAATGACGCGGGTTTGTGATTATTCCACCGTGACGGACTTGGCTAAGTTTCTGGGCTTGTCCACATCCCGTCCGAGGGCCACCGCGCTGTGATAGGAAAGAAGCTGGAGCGGAATGACGTTGAGCAGGGGCTGGAGCAGTGGATGGGTTTCCGGCACGGGGAGTACGGCGTCGGCCAGATCGCGAATCTTGGCATCCGTCTCAT
This sequence comes from Verrucomicrobiota bacterium, assembly GCA_010024525.1. Classification (GTDB taxonomy): domain Bacteria; phylum Verrucomicrobiota; class Verrucomicrobiia; order Methylacidiphilales; family Verrucolacustridaceae; genus Verrucolacustris. The sequence continues at coordinate 4,241 of RGGS01000005.1, forward strand.
GAGCGACCGCGATGACCCGTCCTCCCCGGGCCTTGATTTCCTGCAAGCTACCCAAATTCTTATCGTAAACACCGTCTCGGGGTGCAATCAGCACAGTAGGGGTCTCCTTGTCGATGAGGGCGATCACTCCGTGCTTCAGTTCGGCGCTCGGATACCCCTCGGCATGGATATACGTCACCTCTTTCATTTTGAGCGCACCCTCCAAAGCAATGGGAAAGTTAGCCAACCGACCCAAAAAAAGCATGGATTTCGCTTCGGCGTACTTTTGAGCCACCTTCTTGGTTTCATCCGAGCGGTCCAGGACTTGGGTGATCTTCTGGGGAAGGGATTCAATCGCCTGAAGTATTTCCTGCCCGTGAGAAGCGGATAGGGAGCGAAGTCGCCCCAAGAGAAGGCCCAGCAAGGTAAAGATCATGACTTGGGAGGTGAAGGACTTGGTGGCTGCCACGCCAATTTCAGGACCCGAATGCATGTACACACCGCCATTGCTCTCGCGGGCGATCGTGCTGCTCACGTGGTTGCAAATACCCAAACAGGGGAAACCCCGGCGTTGGGCCTCCCGGAGAGCGCCAAGCGTATCTGCGGTCTCTCCGGACTGGCTGACGGCAAAGAAAAGGGTGTTGGGAGAGGTGGGCGAGTCGCCGTAGCGGAATTCGCTAGCGTAATGCGTTTCGACGGGGATTTTGGCGAGAGTTTCGATCAGGTACTTCCCCACCATCCCGGCATGCAAAGCCGTGCCGCATCCCAGGATGGAGATTCGTTCGATCTTTCGAAGCTCGTGGGAGGATAGGTTGAGGCCGCCCAACTTGGCGGTGGCCTCATGTGGATTGAGTCTGCCGCGGAAAGCGTTTTGGATGGAGGATGTCTGCTCGTAAATCTCCTTGAGCATATAGTGCGGGTAGGGGCCCTTGTCACTGGTCGCGACCCCGTTCTCAATCTCTTCAATCTGAATATCCGAGCGGATCCCGAGGGGGGAGGCGATATCGTAACGCTCCGCTTTTAAAGCCACCACCTCTTGGTCCTTTAAAATAACGACGCGGTTGGTGTAAGGAGCCAGCGCCTGGGTATCGCTGGCGAGAAAATTTTCCCCATGGCCGATTCCAATGACCAGTGGGCTTCCTCGCCGGGCACCCACCACTAACCCCGGAAGATCAGAATGAATCACCGCGATGCCAAGGGTGCCTTGGACCTGCTTCATGGCAGAACGCACAGCTTCCACCAGTTTTTCTTCCCCCTTGGTTTTACTGGCAGCAAAGGCGTCCCCGACCAAATGGGCCAGCACCTCGGTGTCGGTTTCAGAGACAAACTTGTGTCCGTGGCCCACGAGCCTGGCTCGAAGCTCCAGATAATTTTCCACAACGCCGTTATGAACGAGGGCCAGCCGGCCGGAGGCGTCCAGATGGGGATGGGCATTGATATCGGTGGCGCCCCCATGGGTAGCCCACCGGGTGTGGCTGATGCCGATCTGGCCTTGAACGGGTTTTTGCTGGCAGGCCGAGGCTAATTCCTGAATGCGGCCGCTTTTTTTTCTAACCTCCACGCCTTTCCCGTTGAGAATTGCCAAACCGGCGGAATCGTACCCCCGGTATTCAAGGCGACTGAGGGCATCCAGCAAGATCGGTTGGGCATCCCGCGGGCCGACATAGGCGACAATTCCACACATCGTAATCTTGTTCTAGCTAGAGGCTTGGATAGGGTCAATGTATGAGCCTTTCCAGTGGTGTGAATCCGGATCAAGTTTTGAGTGTGATTTTGGGAGGGGGGGAAGGAAACCGCCTTTTTCCCCTGACCAAGGAGAGGGCCAAGCCTGCGGTTCCCATTGCCGGGAAATACCGGTTGGTGGATATTCCGATCAGTCTCAGCCTGAACTCGGGGATCAAACGGGTCTTTTTGCTGACCCAGTATCTGAGTTCCTCGCTTCATCGCCATGTGCAGCAGAGCTACCGTTTCGATGATTTTATTCCGAGGGGCTTCATTGAAATTGTGGCCGCTCAGAAAACTCGCGAGGGAATGGATTGGTACCAAGGCACGGCAGATGCCGTCCGGCAGGGGTTGATTCATTTTGACAATCATCCCCATGAGCACGTGTTGATTTTATCAGGCGATCAACTCTACCGCATGGATTTTCGCAAGATGCTCGAACAACACATCGCAACCGGATCGGACATCACGGTGGCCGCCTTGCCGGTTGATCCGGACAGTGCCCCCCGTCTTGGGCTTTTGAGGGTGGATGGTCAGCAGCGGATCACGGAGTTCGTGGAGAAACCCAAGGACCCAAAGATTCTATCGGGGTTAAAAGGCGGGGAGGGGATGCCGGCCGGTCGACCTTATTTGGCTTCCATGGGAATTTATATTTTTCGAAGGGAAAGTCTCCGGGAATGCCTTAGCGCGACCCCAGGCCAGGATTTTGGGAAGGATGTTTTGCCGGCAGCCATACGAACGGGAAAGGTGTCCGCCTACGTTTACGACGGCTACTGGGAAGACATCGGGACGATCGGGGCATTTTACCGTGCTAATTTGGATCTTCTGGCGCCATCTCCGAAGTTTGACTTTGGGCTCAGCTCGGCCCCGATCTACACTCGGGCCCGTTTCCTTCCGGGCTCCGTGGTGGAAAACAGCCAAGTGATCCGGGCGATCGTATCCGATGGATGTATGATTCTGCGGAGCGTGTTGGATGATGCGGTGGTGGGAATCCGTCAGCGCATCGGTTCGGACTGCCAGATTCGGAGATCGATTCTGATGGGGGCGGACTATTTTGAAACTCCGGCTCAACGACAAGAAAACGCCCGCGCGAACCTTCCTGATATCGGAATTGGGGGTGGAAGTGTGATTGAGGATGCCATCATCGACAAAAACGTCAGAATTGGCCGTCGGGTAACAATCCGGGCATCGGGAAAGCCCTTGGAAATGGATGGTCCGAACTTTTACGTTCGCGACGGCATTGTCATCATTCCCAAGGGGGCGGTGGTCCCCGATGGTTCCGTCATTTAAGCGAAAAACCGTTTGCTTGGGAAAGAGGAACGAACGATAGTTTTAGGACATCAGCGGGCGTGATGTAATGGTAGCCTGCGAGCTTCCCAAGCTTGATGCGAGGGTTCGATTCCCTCCGCCCGCACAGGTTATAAGACGGGGAGGCTTTCTGGATTCCTCAAGAAATACGAATCGAGGGTTTGAATTCTCGCGGTCAGAACATTTAGGAATCGTTGAATCCAAGAAAGTCCGACACGAAGGTGTTGGCGGGTGACGAGGTGATTTCTTTCGGCGTGCCTGATTGCTGAATTTTTCCTTCATGTAAAATCACCACATGATCGGCCAGTTCAAACGCCTCATCCTGATCGTGGGTGACAAAAATGGTGGTCAGTCCGGTTCGATCATGAAATTCCCTTAGCCATTTTCGGAGCTCCTTGCGGACCTTGGCATCAAGAGCGCCGAACGGTTCGTCGAGGAGAAGAATCTTTGGTTCAACCGCCAGCGCCCGGGCTAAGGCGATGCGCTGCCTTTGACCGCCAGACAGCTGAGTGGGAAAGCGATCCTCCAAACCGGGTAACTGGACCATGGTGAGAAGTTCGCTGACTTTCCTCCGGATCTGTGCCTCTGGCGGGCGGGTGTTTCGGGGGCGCACCCTGAGTCCGAAGGCGATATTTTCCCCGACCGTCATGTGGTTGAAGAGGGCATAATGCTGGAAGACAAACCCTGCGCGACGTGCATAAGCGCTTTCCCAAGTGACCTCCCGTCCATCGAGAAACACTTTCCCGCCGTCCCGCCCGGGAAATTCCAGCCCGGCGATGATTCGCAGAAGGGTTGTCTTACCCGAACCGCTGGGGCCAAGAAGGGCGAGAAGATCGCCCTCCTTAACCTCCAAGGAGACCCCGTTGAGTGCGGGGAAACGCTCGAAAACCTTGGAAATGTTTTCTACACGAATGCTCATGGAAGAGGAGTGGCTGGGTCTCGGTGACGGCGTCGTTCAGGAATCTCGATCGGCAGACGTCGGGAAGCTTGGCCTTCGAGATAAACTTTTAGCAACAGCGTGAGAATTCCCAGTAGGGAGAGGACGGACGCCAAGGCAAAGGCGTGAGCGAACTGGTATTCCGAATGGAGGATCTCAATCTGAAGGGGCATGGTGCAGGTCTGGTTACGAATATGCCCCGAAACCACTGAGACGGCACCAAATTCCCCCATGGCCCGGGCATTGCAAAGGATGATCCCGTAGAAAAGACCGATTTTAATCCGGGGAAGGGTGATCCGAAAAAAAACCTGCCAACCACGGGCCCCCAAGGTCACGGCTGCTTCTTCCTCGGCTTGTCCCAGTGACTCCATTAAGGGTATCAGGACACGAGCGACAAAGGGAAAGGTCACAAAGATGGTGGCGAGAACCAAGCCGGGATAAGCAAAAATAATCTGGATGTCATGTTCCTCCAGCGATCTGCCCAACCATCCTTGCAGCCCGAAGATCAGGGTGTAGAGAAGCCCCCCGATGACTGGCGAGACCCAGAGGGGGAGTTCGATCAGGCTGATCAGGAAGCGACGTCCCGTGAAAGTAAAGCGGGTGACCGCCCATGCTGCCGCCATACCGAAGATGGTGTTGAGAGGAACTGCCACGACCGCGACTTTTAGGGTCAGAAGAATCGAATTCTGGGTGACTGGATCGCGAAAGGTTTCCCAAAAAACGGACGGTCCTTTGGAGAAGGCTTCGGCAAAGACCGCGACCAAGGGCAGGAAAAGGAGAAGCCCGACGGTCAAGAAGGTGAAGGCCGTCAAGGCGTACACCACTGGTTTGGGATCGTGATTGGGGGTGTGGGAGGTGATGGACAGGGAGCTCATGGGTCAGATTCGCCCGCCGGAGCGTCGTGCGTTCCATGTCTGCAAAATCTGGATTAAAAAGAGAATGAAAAAAGAGACGATGAGCATAAAGAAGCCCAGCCCGGCCGCCGCCGGGTATTGAAACTGTTCGAGTTTCATGACAATGAGCAAAGGAGTGATCTCGGTGTAGTAGGCGATGTTGCCGGCGATGAAGATAACAGAACCGTATTCTCCTACGGCCCGACCAAAGGCAAGGGTGATGCCGGTAAGTACGGCAGGCAGAACCGCAGGGAACAAAACTTTGGTAAAAATCAGAAAGCGGCTGGCCCCTAGGCATGCAGCCGCCTCCTCGAGTTCCACCGGAAGCTGGGCCAGGACCGGCTGGATGGTGCGAACGACGAACGGGAGTCCGACGAAAGCAAGGGCAATAAAGATGCCCAGTGGGGTATAGGCCACTTTAAAAGGGAGTAGTTTTCCGATCCAACCTTCGGGACTGTAAAGCGCGGTTAGGGCGATGCCAGCCACGGCGGTGGGAAGAGCAAAAGGAAGGTCGATGAGTGCGTCCAACAACCGGCGTCCAGGAAAATCGTAGCGGGTAAGAACCCACGCGATGCCGAGCCCGATCACTCCATCGAACCCCCCGGCCAACAAGGATAATCCAAAGCTGTTTTTATAACTGGCTATTGCGCGTTCTTCGAGAATGGTCCCCAAGAAAGCGGGGAAACCCTGCGAAAAGGTCCGGAAGGTAAGGGCAACCACGGGAACGAGAACCAGAATGCCAAAGTAAAACAGGGTAAATCCCAGGCTGAGCTGGAATCCGGGCAAGACGTGGGTGCGGGTGCGGGGCATGCGTCGGACATTTGATCAGAGATTGGGACTGAACGAAAGAAGGTTGCGATGTTCCTCTAGAATCTTATGGAGCGCGATGACGGTGGATTCAACCTGATCCGGAATTGGCGCCAAGGCAGGTGTCTCCAGAACGATTTCGAAAGGTTGGGGGCGGGAGTTGGGCTGAGGACCAAGCATTCCGGGATATCGACTTCGTACGATGCTGTTTTCGGCAGGGAAGTTATCGATTCGATGGCGACGGTTCCTTGGTAATACCTTGGAGGCGGCCTCGAGGGCGGGAGAAAGCACGTGCATGGCATGGGTGTGTCCAAGGGCAAAGCCGTACAAGCCATCACTTGTGTCATCGGCGTGGAGTGAAAGGAAGCCATCGAAATTTAGCTGCAGAATTTCCCGTTCCAGCAAACGAACCTCCGGTTGGTCCGATTCTTTCCAAAACTCCCGGTTGAGATCGAGCCCTGAACGACTGTGTCTGGTGCCGTCGGCATAGCCGGTCGGATTGCAAACCGGATAGAAAAAGAATTCATAACCCCGGGCGAGATGGTTCTCAAGAATCAGTTCTTGGAGAAAGCGAACGGCAGCGAGGGATCCCGCAGTTTCATCCCCGTGGATTCCTGCAAAGATCCCCAATCGGGTGTAACCGTCCCCACCCTCGGGACCGATATAATGGAACCGGCGCAGGGTGCGAAGGCCGTAAGGGTTGCCCCGCGAAGTGAGTTGATGGGCGTTGAGACGGGGAGTTTTTCCCAACAATTTCTCTAAAGGGATATAAATATCAAAAGGGTTGATGCCTTGGGTTTGAGCAAGATCGCCAAAATAAAGCTGCCTCGTGGAAGTCAAGGGGGAGGGGGGCTGGGTCATCGTTTTGTGATCTCATCAAAGATAGCGCCATCGTCGAAGTGCTTTCTCTGTGCGGCAGGCCACCCGCCAAAGTGCTTAATATCTACCAGTTCCAGTTTGGGAAACTGATTTGCGTATTTGGCGAGGGCCTTCTCATCGCGTGGGCGGTAGAAGTTCTTTCCAATCAGATCTTGGGCTTCAGGGGAGTAAAGGTAACGAAGATACTCGTTGGCTAACTCTTCGGTTCCGTGCTTGATTGCATTTCTTGTCACCACTGCGACCGAAGGTTCCGCCAGAATACTAAAGGAGGGGACCACAATCTCGGTTTCTCCTGGAAACTCCTGCTGAATCAGAAGTGCTTCATTCTCCCATGCCAAATACACATCCCCAATGTGACGTCTGACAAAAGTGATCGTTGCCCCAGTGGCGCCGGTATCAAGGACTGGGGCATGCTGATATAGTTTCTGAATGTATTCCTTGATCTTGGTTTCCTCGCTGTGGAATTTCTTTTCGGCATAGGCCATTTTGCCCTGGTGGCAATGGAATCAATATCTCCTGCGAGTGCGAGGGTAACCACATCGGCCTGCACTCCGTCGATGACGGAGCGCGCTTGTCGACCAGATCCACCGTGGGATTGATTAATCTTCACGTCTTGACCTGTCTTTTTCTTCCAGTGCGAACTAAAGAGATCATTGTACTGTTCGTACAACTTTCGCGTGGGGTCGTAAGACACGTTGAGGAGTTCGGTGCCTGCTTGAGCGGCGAGGGTAAGACCCAAGAGCCCGGTGAGGAGGGTGAGTTTATATTTCATGCCTGTTTTTCCTTTCGTTGGTTTTAAAAGAAGAAGCCGATGCGGGTGGCAATGGCTAATTCGTTATTGGAGATGGAAGTGCCTTGAGCCGGTACGCCGACTCCGGTTCCATTGGGACTGCTGCTGCTAAACCTGCTGGCGTAGTACCATGTGGTGTAGGTCGCATTGAGATAGAGCCGAACGTTCGGATTTAGGTACCAGTTCAGGCCCAAAGTATAGGAGTCAAATCCCCGAGCGTTGTTCCCATTGGGACTGTTAGCCGCAAAGGTATTGCTTGGATTCGGTTGGTTAAAGAGGTCGCTGTCTATTTGTAGTTGATCTGCCCGAAAGGCGATCTGCCAAAGGCCAACGGCATCCTCATCATCCGTCTGAAAGAAGTCGAAGTTCTTGGCGGGAACCAAACTGTCAAAGCTGTTGTCCTCTCCGGTGATATTATACGAGACCTCTAGCTGCCGAGCCCAGCTCGTGTCGCGGATCTGGCGCTGCTGGGTTGCGTTGCCCGAGTTGAAGGTTAGACCCTGACTTTGCACGATGTACTCTGCCATGACCCCCCACGGACCATAGTAGTAGTAGGCTTGGGGAATAATCCTAAATAGGGCTCCATTCCTTTGGGTGCTTGCATTCCAGTTAAAGAACACAACACCAGGGTCGGAGGCATAAGTATTTAGCCCATTGGAGATCGCTGTGCTGCCAGGGGAATAATCATCCATATTGGCATAGGCTCCTGCCACCCCGAATCCAAGTCCCGCCAACTCGTCCGCATCGTTGACAAAAGGACGGGCAAAGAGGCGGGCCGCAACCCCGTAGCCATTCGCCGTATCGATGGTCTGCGTGTAGTTGTTGGGGGCAGAGGCAAAAACACCCACAGCCCAGTTCAGGGTATCATCGAACAGCAATCCATTGGGCATAAAACCCAGTTGCCGGTTGGGTTGCAGCTGCTGCAAGGGACCGCGCTCGATGAACATGGTGTTTTGTGCCGACTGAAGCATCTCCAAGCCGCCGGGGGGCTTGAATTTTCCCATCTGGATCTGAAACTCTTTCTGCACATTAATATTTATCCACGCGTCGACAATGATGGCGGTATTCCGGGTGTTTTGGGCGTCCACGGTTCCGAAATCCGGCACAAAGCGAAAATCGACATACTTCCAAACGGTGCCCGAGGCATAGGGACGTGCGCGTCGAATGAGGAACTGGTTGTTGGCGTCGTTTTCCTGCCCGACATATTGGCGATCGTCCATTTGCAATAGGCCGCCCAGTCTTAAGGCATGGTTCCCGTCGGCTGATCTGACGACGAAGCCTCTTTCATTGAAGGATATGTTCGGTGCGGTAGCGGCTCTCCTGGCTAAATCCTCTTCAATCAGCTCTTCCTTTCTTTCGACGAGGCTCAGTCGTGACTCATGATCGGGATTGATGCGTTCATCCTGTATGGTTGCTCCCTTCAAGTCGTCTTGTGGGGTTTTCATGCTTCTACGCTCGCCACCTAGGAGACTCTCCTGAGTGGTTGTTCCGCCGATGTTTTGTCCGGTTCCCTGCTGAGGGGTGTTTGGAATGGCGCGATTGGCGTTCCCTTTTAATTCCGCGATCTCCTTGCGGAGAGCCTCCAGTTGTTCCTGGACGGACTGCTCCTGTGCCTTGGAAGTGTCTTGGGAATGCAAATAGGTGAGGGGTGTGATCATCAGGATGAAGACGCCAAAGCGCATCATGAACCGGATGAATAAATATATGAGGCTATTGTTCATGGAGGTTTCCTTTTGTTTCATGGCAAAGGGTTCCTCCGGTGATCCGGTCAGATCCGCTTGATCTGGTTTTCGAGGGTGTTGGGTTTTTTTAATCCTCCCGTGTGGGTTGGGTTCTGGTGGAAGAAGGTTCGAGACGGGTTTTCTCCGTCCGTTCGATTTGAACAATCCGTCCCTCGTGAACGGTAAGGAGGATTTGTCCGTAGCGAAGACCGGTCAGCTTCTCCTTAATCACGCCAATCCATTTTTGTTCGCCGGACTCCATATACGATTAAAATAGTCGTTATTAAGATCTAAGTTTTAGATCCCGTCTCCGTTAACCCCTTGGAGGGAGAAAATTTCGCTAGGCAGGACCGGGGCGCTTAACATGACCTTGGCCAAGGACGCTTGATCCATGGCGCGGGCAATGTAGTTCCGAATTTCCAAAAGAAGGCGACGGAAGCGGCATACAGACTCTTGAGTGCAGGGGACATAGTTTTTAATCGAGACGCAGGGGATAGGGGCCAGAAAGCCGTCAAAAAACCTAACAACCTCTCCCATAGATATCTCCGATGGGTCCTTAGCAAGAAAATAGCCACCCTCTTTGCCGGCGGAGCTCTCAACCCATTTCTGAGATTTGCAGTCCAGAAGGATGTGTTCCAAGAACCTTTTTGGAACATCATTCCTGCGGGCCAACTCCCGAATTGGGATTGGGCCGCGACCGAAGTGCTCGGCAAGGGTGAATAACACCCGCAAAGCGTAGTCTGTCTTTTTAGATAGCTGCATATACGACTAGAATAATCGTATATATAAAGAGGAAAGAGTCAACATTTAAAATATGGAATTATATTGCTGGATAGATGCTGTGGATCCCTAGGGCGTTTGGAGCGGCTTAACGGGAATTGGAAGGTGGGGGTATCGATTCGCAAGATCATCCCAACCGGCGAGGCGTCTTCGTTCCGAACGTTCCCAATTTAATATCCGTGCCGACGATCACCCACAACCTGGAGCAGGTGATTCCCGCTAAGTTGGTTCGTATAGATTTTTAACTCTGAATAGTGGAAGGAACAAAATCTGCCTTGGGGCTTACAGTTCCTTGAGGATCTGATCGGAAATACGATTTACACCATCCTTCGCAATCTCGCTGTTGGGATACTCCTGCTGGGCACGAAGGTACCAGGCCAGACTTGAGCCCAGTTGGCGTTTCTTTTCCATTTCTTGGGCGGTTCGGATACTTTTGACGAATCCTGCGGCCTGCGTGGTCAGGTCTGCGCGGACCTGATTCAGTTTAGGGTCATCCGGATAATCGGAAAAGCCGTGCTCCACGCTTTCCCAGGCTCCTGCAGGATCACCACGCTTGGCTAATTCGGAGGCACGCATCAGGGCGGCCTCGGCACTCTGTACCCTGTCCAGCACTCCCTTTAGTTTTTCCTGTCGCTCCGGATACATCGCGGTGGCTGCGATAAATCGGACCTTATCGTCAAATATCTGCCGAAGATTCTTTTGGGCATAGAGGCGGTCAAAGTCACTGAGTGCCTGTTGCTGGAGATCGGTCTGAGTAAAAATAGCGCTCGAAACCTCCGCGAGAGCCGGATTTCTTGGCCAAATTTCCGTGGCGGCACGCAATTCCGCTTCCAGGGTGGCGCGGTCGCCCGAGGCTGCGGCCGTCTTGGCTTTGGCCAGATGCATGGCGCTGACGGTGCGGGCGGTCTCAATGGCGGCCAAAGGCTTGGAATCGTCAAAATCCTTGGCCATGGCGTTTAAAGCCTTCACCAGTTGGGCTCCACGGTCGTAGTCCTTGACCTCCAAAGCCGCCAGAAGTTGGTTCGCATTTCGCGTGAAATCCAACACCTGGCGTTTTTTCTCCCTTGGCAACAGTCGGATTTCGGGAAGGTATTCCCCCACGGCAAAAGCTTCCCCTAGGCGCTCGGAAGCGCTCTTCAGTTCGTTCTTTTCCAAAATATAAAGAAAGGACTCCACACCCTCGCGAACATCCCGCATGGCCTCGCTAGCCAGGGCATCCAGTTGGCTCAGGGTTTTGGGTAATTTGGACAAGTCCCCGAAGGATTCCTTGTTCTTGCTTGATTGGTTTGAGGCGTAGTCATCACTGACACGCAATTGATTGTCCCCATCTCCGAACAGGTGACGGTAGAAGCGGTTGGCGAGGAGCACATGTTCAAACCTCCGCTGGAGAAATAGTTGGGCGATCAGGACCTGAAATTCAATCTTGGCTTGGAGTTGCATGGCCTCGCGCTTGAGACGATTTCCTGCAATGGAGGCATTGACTTCCGCAAGTTCCGTGAGCATGGGTTGAACCCTCATATCCCGCTTCAGGTTCTGCTCCTTGTTCCACTGCTCGGCGGTGGCCGCGCTCAGGGGGCGATTCCCCAGTCCGCTATCCTCGACGGCGAAACGTGAATTCCATTCCAGGGTGCTTTTGCGTTGCTTCAGGCTCTGATTCTGAAGCTCGATATTACTGGAAGCTCGTTTACTCAGGATAACGCTAAAAATCGCGTCATCCAGGGAATCGCAGAGTCTTCCGTCGGATCCGTAGTTGGCAGCTTCAGGGAGTAATTTCCACGCCTTGCGAAAGTTCGCCTCATTGACCTGCCCAGGAGCCAAAAGCAACATCATTTCCCGGAAACTATTCCGGTAAGATTTGGCCGCTTCTCCGCTTTCCTCCTCCGCGTTCAGATATTTTTCAAAACGGGCACGAAAGATCCTCTGATCCTGAACGTTCCATATTTTCCCATCCCAGGTCATGACATCCTGCCCCGGATCGTACGACGGCAGATCTTTCCCGAGAAGTTTCGAGGACCCCGTCTGGGGGTCTGCGGTTTGGCCTGCGGGGGCCTTGGTGGTGGGGCTCGGGGATTGCTGTTCTCGAGCCCCCATGGCTTCCGGGCTTTGGGAATGTGCGGGTGAAAGAGGCAACAGCCCCATCCAGAGGAACAGTCTCCATGGTTTCATTTTTTATCCATTTCCTCCACGACCAGAAGACCTGATTCGTCGACCCGGACCTTGACCCGGTATCGCTGCCCCTTTTGTAGATTCAGCCGTGCCAAGGGGGCAGGAACCAGAATCGGCAGGGGCCAGTCCTGCCCATCTGCTGTCACGCGGAGGGAAAAAAGCCGGCCTTTTTGCGGACTCCATCCCAAGGAACCCATAATCACACCGTCAACCTGGTAAATGTTCCCGCGGAGGCTATTCGCATTCTCGTAAAAATCCGCCGGCTTGATTCTTTCCACCGTGCGAAAGGGATCCATGGCTTTTTCCAGCAGGAGAGAGCCCAAGGCGGCCAAGAGAATAAAGGCCGCAAAGATTCCGCCCAGCAACTTGCGATTGGAGGGACGATGGGCTTTGCGAGACATGCCTGGAGCTTAGGTCATCCCACACACCCGGGGCAATCTAAGGCCACCGACTCCTTGCAATTCCAAAATAGGCCAAGAAAATCCCCAGGGCGAGATGCACCAAAAGAATCCACACGGACAATGGATAACTGGCGAGGGGGGTGTCCGTGATCGAGGCCACCAAGTCATAAAACCGGGTATCCCTCAGGGTCTGGATGTATCCAGACCAAGCCCAATACGCGCTGATAAATGGCCGGGTCATCCACCCGAGCAAATCCGGCAAGGCGAGCAGGGCGCCGGAGAGGGGAAGCTGAAAACCGACCAAATAGAGACTTCCAAGGGAAGACTGTTCGCTTGAGTTCGACCAACTGGAGATAGCCAGACAGAGCGCGGTGACAGCCCCCGAGGTCAGGAGGAAAGGCAGGAATTGGAGAAAAATAACTCCGGGAAACTGGCAAACCGCACGAACAAAAAGCGTCATCCAGGCGGATTGGAGAAGAACCAAAAAAGATAGGAAAAGAACAATCCCGGTCAGGACGGCAGACGGGCGAAGCCCCGCCAATTTTTCCTTTTCCAGGATTTCCCTTTGGCCCACCACCTCCCGTGCCGAATTATTGGACCCCATCAGGGCCAACAGAATTACCTGAAACATGGCCAGCCCACTGACCAGGGTTCCAATCCGGGTGGATTGGACAGTAAAAGCAAGCGTGTCCCGGAGTTGGTCAAGAATTCCGGCATCCGAAGACATCGACATATTTCTGACCGAGGGAAGTCCCCGGTAGGCGAACAGAGTGACCACCAAGGGAAAAACAAGCAGCAGGGAGGCATGAAGAAAAACCTGGGCCGGGTCCCGGAAAAAAAGCCTGAGCCTACGGGAAAGCCAAGTGATAGTTTGGGAGAAAAATCCCGGAAGTTTAAGGTTAGACTCCTTTTCCGCCGAGGATATCCGGGACTCCACCTCCTCCATCACCTTGTCGGTGGTGAGGGGGGCGGGTTCGACTGAACTCAACCATTCCTCGGCCCATCGAGAGGCCTCCTGTTCCCCCAAGGCCGGATATACTTCTTCCGGACTTCCGACTTGAAAGTAAGCGGTAAGGAGACGGGGGTCTGCCGAATAAGCCAAACGTCCGTCACAAAGAACCGTGACCGAGTCATAAGAATCAAGAAACCGCAGGCTGTGGGTGACAAGCAGAACCAATCTTCCATCGGTGCGGGCAAGGCTTGCCAAGAGGGAGGTGATCTCCTCCTCCGACCTGGGGTCAAGTCCGCTGGTAACCTCGTCTGCCAGCAGCAGGTCCGGTTGGGTGGTTAATTCCATGGCCAAAGCCAACCGACGTAACTGCCCTCCGGAGAGAACACTAGCACGACGATCGCGCAGATCGGTGAGTCCTGTTTCCTCCAAGTTTCTTTCAACCACCTCACGGATCGATGCCACGGAGCCTCCTCGACGCAAACGGGCCGTGTAGACGAGATTCTCTTCCACCGTCAAAAGGGGTTGAGTGCAGCTAAACTGCGGAACGTAGCCCAGCTCATGAGCGGGCAAATCCTCCTCCTCTAGATTTTGATCGTGCCAAAGAATGCTTCCCGACCCCGCCGGTAGAATGCCTGCCACAACCTTTAAAAGAGTGCTCTTGCCACAACCCGAAGGGCCCACGATCGCCCCAAAGTGCCCAGCAGGAAACTGGGCGGTGATTCCGGAAAGCAGCGGCGCATCCCCGCCCGGCAATGTATACCCGACCTCTCGTAGCGTTAGCACTAGGAAACAATCTCCGGTAGTCTGGCAAAGGCAACGTGGAAATAACTACCGTCCTTTCCTCCGAATGCTTAAAATAACCGGATGCGATCTTCTTTGGGCAAACCAACCATCCGAGCCCGATG
>RGGS01000041.1 GCA_010024525.1 Verrucomicrobiota bacterium
CTTATCTTCATCTTCACCTTACTCCCTTCCCCCTCCCGCCTTCCACCATATCCCATATCCGATATCATATATCCTTTTTAACCCGTCTTTTTCCCAATTTTCGAAAAAACGAATTCAACCACCTCTTGGGCAATCTTCTTCGCTTCCCGGATATCCTCTGCCGCTGGCTCCAGCGCATCTCCTGGATAGCGTGACTCCGTCGCAAATGGCGTTAGTCGTGGCAAGCTCGCCTGCCATGAAAGAAAGCCCTTCTCCTTTTCCGCACACAAATTCAGCAACACGGCCAAATCATGGGTCTTGAGAAAGGGGATCTCGTGAAAAGCAAGCCAGCCTTTGAGGACTTTCTCCGCTGCTTGCTGGCAATGAAAGAGGCCCGTTTCCCACTGGGGAGGATCGGCCTGAAAAAGAATCTTGGCGGAATCGAGATCTCCCTGGGCCTTGGCCAGCCACTGGCCGGCCTGCCGTCGGGATTCAGGCACCATGGAGTTGCAGGCCCTCGCGGCGGACTGTGCTTGAAAGCGAGGTACCACAAGTGGATTCGCGATCCCACTCCTCCCGGGTCAGCACGACCACATCCTTGGGCATGGGCAGATTCCGCAAAGCCGCATGGGCTTTTTGCTCCCGCTGATACCGGGGTTCCGGTGTGGGCGGCACTACCACCATGAAATCCAGATCACTGTCCGGCCCGCACTCTTCCCGAACCTGGGATCCAAACAGCCACACTTCCTCTGCCTGGAGCTTTTGCTGCAGGATTTGCACGGCGCTTTTTGCGACCGCTTCTACTTCCCGTCTCATAATTTGAATTTACCGCCTCACCATCCCCCGTCAACCGGCCTCCCAGCCTCTAGTCTTCAGCCTTTAGCCTCTCTCGCCTTCATCTTAATCTTTATCCGTGTTTGCGTCCTTCCTCCCCTCCCCATACACAAACCTTGTCGGCCTCTGATGCCGCTCCGGTTTTTCCTCCAGCTGGTGGCTAACCCCCGTGTGCCTCTCACTGCCAGCCTCAGCTCTTTGTTCTCCGTCTTCAGCGCCACTTAAACCTAATCTTAATCCTTCATCTTGCGCACCCTCCCTTCCACCTCCCGCCATCTTTTCTGGATTCGCGTATAGCGGATTAGGCCCCTTTCTCATAATGATAAAAGCCAAGGTTGTCAGTGCCAGAAATCCTTGCCAAGAAGAAGTCATAAACACCCCCATCGTGTTGTTGCTGGATATCACTGCCGACAACACCAGAATTCCCAGCAAAAAACGGAAGGAGAACAAGGGAACGCCTGTCGTACCCAAGGTCACAAGCCCCAAAAAAAGCCCCATGATGATAGCCAACCCCGCCACACCTCCATACCCATAGTTGGCATAAGCCTCGATGACCAAATCAAACGCAATGGAGGTAAACCACACATTCTCCATCGTTAAGACTCCGTAATGGATCGCCATGATCATATTGCTGATGTGGGAAACCGCCTTGTCCTTGGTAATGATCCTTGGAACCAGCATGGAGGGTAGGTATCCATACGACACCCCATCTAGATAGGGCACTTCCGTTCCCGTCATTTTCTGCACCTGCAAAAGCAACGGGAGCAGAGCTGACCGCTCCTTGGCGCTCTGCACTTTCACCCCCTCACTGGTCTCCCCTTTGACCAATCCGGCAACACCCTTGGCAAGCCACTCGGCAAAAAAAGCCGGATAGTCCGCCAGTGTGATCGTAACTCCCTCTCTGTAGTAAATCGAGCGCATCTCCGCTTTGCCGGAATGCAGAAGAATAATCATGCCAACTACGGTCATCAGACTCTTCCACGGCATTTTGCCTGATCCCAAAAAGAATCCGGCTAAAGCCAAGCCGACAACAGGAAACGTGTTGGCCAAAACAATGGAAGCCGCTTGTCGTACGACCAGCCCGGTCGTTATCAGAATAACCATCCACATGCGTATTTTGCCAAGCTGCTGAGCTCCCATTTGGAAGAAGAGCACAAAGATGGCGAGCCGGCTGGAATTTTGTACATAGCCACGGAACGCTTGATAGGCACCACCCCTGCTATCCCCCAGCACTGCACTCCCGATTTCAAAGATCAGGCCGGTGCTTAAAAGAAAAATCATCAGTTTGAATCCACGAGGGTCAATTTCCCTTACATAGGGTTCTGGTTTCAGATTCCGATTGGTGCACTGTTGCCAAATCAGGGTTGCCAAAAAAAGATATCCAACCACCGTTAAAACTCCGTTTGTGATTTGTAGTTCCGTATACTGGGCAAATCGGGAATCTCCTCGGCAAAGCGGGATCGCATATGCGGGAAAGAAGCTGAGGCAATAGAGGGGAAAGATGGGCAAACCGTGAGATCGGCCTGAGACCCAAAACCAGCTGGGTAACATGATTGCCACCAGCAGTAAAAAAGAGTATCCGAGTCTTTCGATTGAAACGGTAGCATTGTTAAAGAAAATTAGATAACTAAGCAAACCTAGATTACCCAGCCAAAAGATCTGTTTGAGTTTACGTCGATCGGTCGGAATGGGCGCTCCGCCCAATTGAAGGACTGAATCGGTCTTTGCAACTCGTCTCATCTTGTTCCTAATCTTTTATACTAATCTTCATCTTAATCCTAATCTCTCGGTAGGGGCCGACGTCCATGGACTGCGTAGCCTTGGCAAAGCAGTCCCGGCGGCCCGCATTTAATATTTTAGCATTCACCATCCAAACCTTTGGTGGGGCGGGCTCGATGAGCCCGCCTGAGCCGTAGCTCGAACCATGGGCACAGAGCAAGGCGGCCTCATCGAGGCCGCCCTACCTTTTGTCTGTAGCCTGTAGTCTTCAGCCTCTCCTCATCTTAATCTGGCCCAAGCAACCGTTTCACGGTTGCGACCGTATTCTCCGCATCAAACTTCTCCCTCATCACCCGCATCATCTCTTTTCGCCGCCTGTTCAATTCTGCCCCGTCTCCCATCTTCCATCTCCCATCTCCGATCAGCTCCGCCAACCTGTTCACATCCCCCATCTTGAAGACCCTCGCCTGATTCGTCGCGGAGCTGATGTCCTCCGCACATCCACACTTGTCACTCAGGATCACCGGCACTCCTGAAGCAAGCGCCTCATTGGCGGATAGTCCCCACGTCTCCCCCCAATCACTGGCCATCACCATTACATCAGCCACCGCATAAGCTTTGGGAATCTCTGTTTGGTTAAGGAATCCGGCAAAAGTCACTGGTAGACCAGCCAATTCCCGCTCCAGCTCCGCCCTTTTTGGACCATCCCCGGCCAGAAGAAGGTGAAATTTCCCCGGCTGCCTCACGCAAGCCAACCGAAACGCCTTGGCCAGATCCATCACTCTCTTCTTGGGGATGAACTTACCGGAATAGAGCACCACGGTGGCATCAGGCCGGATTCCCCATCCTGCCCGGATCTTTACCCGCTGCGGCCATAACCGCTCAGCTTCCATTGAAAATCGCTCGTTATCGACGAAGTATGGCGCGGAGTGCAGCTTCTCCTTCGGCACGCCTGCTTCGCGATACAGCCGTCGGTTCGCCTGCCCAATGCATAAAAACGCATCCACCTTGCCGAAAAACCAGCGCATCATCCCTTTTTTTATCAGGCTTTTGGGAAAACTCGGCTCCGGCGCCAGATCATTGCTCTCGCCTCGGCACCACACCTGCAGTCCCGCCTTTTTGGCCTGCCCCACTGCCTGCCAAAAGGCTGGAAATCTCCATCCCTCCACCCACAAATGCGTCGCTCCTGTTTCGTGAAAGATTGGCATCAGTCCGTTCCTAATCCTCATCCTCATCCTCATCCTCATCGGGCGTTTGAGATCCCAATCTGGAATACTGAGAAACCTCGAACGGTATCCCTCGAGCATCGGCAGGTCCCAGACAAACGAGCGGTTGAACTCCGGATCCCTTGTTTCTTGCAAACCATGCGGGCAAAGGAACAGCACCTCCAACGGTACTCCCGCCTCCGTCATCTTTCTCCACAACGGCACCTGATACTGGATCGGGTGACTGGTCAGGATCAGCAGCTTTTTACACATTGTTTTTTTACCGACACTCCTGACAACCCAAACATCTTATTGCCTTAAGTGCTAGCGTAATGTGTGCTCTCTCCCTTGCATACCGCCCCATTCTTACACGCCTTTCTTTTTCCGCGGATAAGTCAGCCATGGCCCGACCCAAAGCCTCTGGATCGTCGAACGGAACCATGATACCGCTCAGTCCATCCCGAACTACCCCTTCAGCTACCGGAGTTGCGATCACGGGCAAGCCACCGGCCATCGCCTCCAACACCACCATGGGCATACCCTCCGCGTAGCTGGGAAAAACAAAAACATCGTGACTCTCGAAAGCCTCGGCCATGGCTGATCGCGTCAGTTTTCCAGGAAATTGCACATTACCAGGTCGCACCGCGCAGGCGGGCCACCCGGCAAGATCGCCTGCGATGGTCAAATGACACCGGGGAGATTGGTGCTTGGTCCAGGCCTCCAAAAGAAGTGGCACTCCTTTTCTTCCCGTCACCGTCCCGGCAAACAGGAACCGACATCCCTCCCCACTACTGTCGCGCTTTCGGCTGACGGCTTCAGGCAGCGGGTTGGTCCCGTAGGGGTTCACAAATATCTTTTTCCGCGGAACCTCGAACTCAACCAGCGACCTGCCCACATATTCAGAGGGCACGCTGATCCTGTCGGCTAACTTTTGCTCCTCCCTTTCGGCACGGAGGAGTGGTGCCGATCTTTGCGTCGCTTCTCCGGCCCATTCAGGATAGTGCGAGGCCATTTTAAGCAGCGCCTGCTCCTTGGCTTTCGGGTCGAGTATGCTTTGCTCCAGAACAAACGGCTTTCCCGCATGCTGCGCCCGCCTTGCCAGGATGTGGGAGGCAGTGTCAAAACCGATCACCACATCAGCGTTCCGGATTTCTGTCTCCGGAATAAGCTTTTGGAAAACCGTGTTCCGCCAATACCACGCCTTTTCCGGATGTAGCCCAGTTCGTTGCAGTATTTGAGCCGTGACCTCCGTCCAAAGCCGTGTGCGCAATCTTTTTCTAGGGATGTCCACCGATCGCCGGTTCATATTTTTTTCAGGCTCGGCCCAACCGGTCCAATAGCGATGGAGCAGGCCCAGACTTTCCAACTCTTCGGCCAGGCGCGGGGCATGCTGAGTGCCCGGATGAACTAAAAGGACTTTTATAATTTAAGGCAGTGGTTTTCGGACTGCAAAAAAAAGCTCCCACCAATCAAGGGATAAAGATTCTTTTGACCGGCTCTTAAAAGACCTTCTATTCCTGATATCGATCCAATCCGAAGCTCAAGCCCTCGAAATCGTTTTTGCAGATACTTATTGTCCGAAAGCTGGGGATGAACCAGGCCCCAGAGATTGTGAAAGTTTTTCGGATGGGCCCTGCGGAATTCTTCTGACCCGTTGGGCGTGATGCCCACCATCAATCCGCCGGGCTTAAGCCAAGCCCACTGCCGGTTCAACGCCGTTTCGAGTTGATCGACATGTTCAAGAACATGGGCGGAAAAAACCACATCGAATGGACCCTGGATGGCTTGGGGATCGTCCACGGCAATGATCCCGAGCTTTTCGCGCGCATATTGGCAACGGGGTTTGGAAATCTCGAAAGCTCTTACTTGGTAGCAGGTATCCTGCAGTTGCTAGGCGCCGTATCCCCAGGAGCACCCATACTCAAGCAGGGTGTCCCCTTATTTAATACCCAGCTTTGCCAGCAGCTCGAGGTAAGGTTGATAGTCACGCGACCCGCCGCGGAACTTGTTTGCGAGCAGTCGCTTGAGTGTTTCATCGTCTGGCATATCCGTGGTGAATCCTTGTTGATAAGCGGCCTGATAGAAGGTCTTCCCCAGGTCGGCCGAATCCCTCGGAATTCGGTGAAGGAGCTGGCAGGATGGACAACGCCGCAAGGTGGTGAAGAGATATTTTCTGTCGACCGCCTCATTCGATCGCTGAACGCAATTTGGACAGTCCAGGTTTTGTCGCAGGATTACATTAACCAAGGTTCGAAAGAGGTAAGCAAGTTTCCGGCTCATTGTGTTTTTGGGCTCTTACCGTCCTTTTTTCCAGCTCTCCTGTGAAACAGGTTTTCGAAGATTCCACTGGGCGGGCAGGGAGAAGAAGAATTCTCCGATGCCCAAAACCGAAGGCCAAAGCTTCTTTCTTGGGTCTTTCAACGAAAACATAACTTGATGGCTAATATTTCCTGCCAAATAAAACCAAACTTTAGCACCAGGACACCGCCGCCAGATCAGAGAGAGATCGTTTAAAACTCCAGCCCTTCGTTGTTGCCGGAGATCTCTGACATGAGGAGTTTTTTCGTGCCAGACGGTTACTCCATTCAGTTTCACCACTTTCCAGTCCCGGTTGATAAGTCTTAGACATAAATCCTTCTCTTCCCCTCCGTACAAACCAGGCAGAACTTCATATCCTCCCACCTCTCTCACTGCCTTGAGACGCAATACATGGCCACAACCGATAAACATTTTGGCCGCCTCCACCTCCCGTTTGCCGGAAGGCTTTGGGTTGTCGGGCGTAAGAATTTCAAAGCCCACCGCTGCCACCCGGGGATTCTCCTCCATCACCCGCACCGCCCCCGCCATGGCGTGGGGATCCAAAAACCACGCATCATCATCCAGGCTCACGTAAACCTCCGCATCCGCCTCCATCATCATCTTTTGCCGTGCCGCCATGTATCCAAGCGATGTTTCCTTGCGGGTGATTTTCACAGGCCCGCCCTGTTTCCATTCAAAGGGTTTCCCCACCACCCCGTCCTCGATCACCCACACCAGCTTCGGCGGAGGTATCTGGGCCAGGGCTGAGGCCACCGCCTTTTCCGCCAACTCCGCCCGGCCCCGCGTCACAATGCCCACGCACACCTTCATGACCTCAAGCTGTCCATGCTCCCGCAATTTCCCCCCAGGCCCCTTTTCGACCTCCCCGCAGCAAGGCCACGGTCAAAAAAACCCGGTGCACTACGGATTTGAAAATCAGTTCCGGCCAGCCCATCCCCATCGCCTCCCAGGCAATTTTCCTTTGGTTGCGAATCGCCATACGCGCCAGGGCAAACCGGTTTTTTTTAACTCCGCTCTGGATCGAAAGGTGGTCGAACTCAGGCCGATCCAGGAAGTACAGCTTTCCCGCCGGCTGGACGTTGCGCCAGACCCGGTGCGTCAGAAACGCATCCTCGCCGTAGCTGTAACCCTCAAAGTTCGGAAACTTCACTTTTCGGAACTCCGCCGTCCGGATCCACAGCGAAATTTCTGCACCTCCTCAGCCAGTTCCGGCTCAAACCGAACGTCGTCATCCGAAAAGACCAGCCACTCGGTCTCCACCCCCTCTGCGCCGAGGTTTCTTTGCCGGGCCGCGCTGGCCACCGGGCTGCGCAGGAGTTCCACCGGCACTTTTCCAGAAAAACGGGTCTCACCATGGCTGCAATCAACTACCACGATTTTTTTCGGCCCCTCCGCCTGCACCTGCCAATCCCGGATCGTGTTGCCGAGCGCCTCCAGCCTTCCCCCCGTCGCCACCACCACCGTGTACTCAGCCAACGTTTTTCACCCTCTTTTCATCAATATTTAATCTTAATCTTCATCTTAATCTCTCGCGAAAGCCTTACGCCCATACCCCCGTACCGTGCATGATATGCTTAACAAGCCTCTGCCAAGGTTTTTCCAAATGCCGCGGTAGCTTGCTGTAATCGATTTTCCACGCCCCGGGCTTACGGTCGTCTTCAAGGGCAGTGGCTGGCACGACTTTTTCCTTCCAGCTCTTCTCGTCGCAGTAACCCTGAAATGTTCCACATCCTTCCCGCATGGCCAGTTGCCGGGTCTCCAACCTCTTCTGGATCTGCTCCGGGTTCCGATACTGGAAGTGGCGGTTTCGGATCATCCGCGGATGGACCACTCCCATATGCCGGGGCCAGGAAGCCTCAGCTGGCCAGACCAGACCGGGCCGGTGCCGGAAAAACCGCGTCTCCGCATAGTCCAATCGGTAATGATGGAGCCGCTGATACACGGCTTGGTGGCGGGTTGCTCCCGCTTCCCACGCCGCCAAATCTTCGTCAGTGAAATGGTACTGAAACTGGGCCGCCCACACCACGTGATGCCTTTGCGGCACCTTGGCCAAGAACTCTTTCGGGTCATCAATATACCGCTCATCGCTGTCCAGCTTGGTCCACCAGTCACCCGGCGCGGCCAGATGGCGAAACTCCCTGAATGCCTGCCCCCGTAGTTTGTCATTGTACGGCTGACGCTTCTGTCGCCACGGGAGGATTTGGGGAATTTCCTTGGCTAGGCGTTGAACTGTCTCCCACGTTCCGTCCTCGCTTCCATTGTCATCCACGATGATCAGCTCACACCAAGTGGCCGTGTAACGCAGCATTTCCTCAATGATATCTTTCTCGTTCTTGATCAGACAGATGCCGAATATATTCAAATTATTTCACAGCTTCGACATATAGACTTTCCCAAACACGATC
>RGGS01000401.1 GCA_010024525.1 Verrucomicrobiota bacterium
GAAAGGCTGGGTGAAAGGAGCGGTGCCGAGTTCCGTGGCGACGGAAAAGGCCCTGCGGAAGCGAGGGATCCGGGTTTTGCCCCTGAGCCAAGCCAAGAAGGTGTCCGTGTATGTCGACGGAGCCGATGAGGCGGATGCCCAATTGCGATTAATCAAGGGCGGAGGTGGGGCGCTGACCCGCGAAAAAATCGTGGCCTCGGCGGCAAGAAAGTTCATCTGCATTGCGGACGAGGCCAAACTGGTGAAGCGGTTGGGCCAGTTTCCGGTGCCGGTAGAGATTGTTCCGTTCGCCCGCTCCCAAGTGATCCAACAGCTAAAAAAACTGGGAGGTCGTCCGGTATGGAGAAAGGGATGCGTCACGGACAACGGAGGAGAGATTTTGGACGTGCATGGGTTGAAGATCCGCGATCCCAAAGGGCTGGAAAAAAAGATCGAGGCGATTCCGGGGGTAATTTGTGCCGGCATCTTTGCCCGGCGGCGCGCCGATCTTTTGCTGTTGGCGACCCCCAAAGGGGTCCGGCGAATCAAAGCCGGATGAGAAACTCGGTCGTCAGCTGGCGATAGCTGGCGGCGGCGGCTCCGGCGTTGTCGTATTCGTAAATGGTTTTTCCGTGGCTGGGAGCCTCCGCCAGGCGGACGGAGCGTGGAACGATGGTTTGAAACACCTGATCCTTGAGATGGGTGCGCAGATCCTCGCTAACCTGTTGGCTCAGCCGAGTCCGGGCATCATACATGGTGAGCACAATGCCGAGAATGGAGAGATGGGGGTTGAGGCCGCCCTGTTTGATTCGCTCGATCAGGCTGAGAATTTTTCCGACCCCTTCGAGTGCAAAATACTCGCACTGGACGGGGACGAGGACTTTTTCCGCCGCGACGAGGGCGCTGGTCATAAGGAGACCAACGCTGGGGGGACAGTCGAGGATCACGAGGTCAAAGGCGGGGTCGTGACGGAGGGGTTCCAGCGCCTCGCGGACCCGCAGGAGGGGGTTTTCCAGTCCGGCGAGCTCGATTTCCGCGCCGGCGAGATCCAGTTCCGAGGCCAGAATCTGCAGGTTGGCTTGGCGGGCCGGTTGAAGAAGGTCGAGAGCTCGGGCCTGACCCAGCAGGACGGGATAGAGGCTTTTCCCCGGGGTATGCTCCAAGCCCAGGCCGCTGGTGGCGTTGGACTGGGGATCGAGGTCGACCAAAAGAACCCGCCGGCCGGCTTCGGCGGCGCCGGCCGCCAGATGGATGGCGGTGGTGGTTTTGCCCACCCCTCCCTTCTGATTGACGACAGCTACAATGCGCACAGGAAATGGAAACGGCGGAGGGGGTGGGTTGTCGAGGTCATTCGTTGGATTGGTTCACTTGACCTTTGGTGGGGTCTTCCTATTTTTTAGGATTCGCATGATCCAAGTTGAAAATTTAACCAAGAGATACGCGGGAGGAGAGGCGGTGCGG
>RGGS01000402.1 GCA_010024525.1 Verrucomicrobiota bacterium
TCAATCCAATCCCCAAACCCGGCATCGCCCAAGCCCTGAACCCGGCCCCCATCCCTTCAGCGGTTCCCGGCCCCAAAGCAGGCGTCTCTACCCCACTTAGCCCGATGGCGGTTCCCGCCAACGCCGTGAAACCAGCCCTTCCCCTGCCCGCCTTGGGCAAGCCCGGCACTCCCGCTCCCGTCGCCATACCAGGAAAATCGGGCAACCTTTTCAGCAAGTTCCTCAAGAAATAACAACACCCCCCGTCAGGATCTTTTTTTTGTTTTTTTAGTTTTGGCGCATCCTTTTCGTATTTTGCCGGTTAAATCCGGCATGATGACAAAACCAACAACCTATCGTGGCTTGCTTGCCCTGAGCTTGCTCGCCTTCACCCTGACCCCCTCCACCCAACGCCTGCTGGCGGAAACAACCATGGACGGCAATAAGATAGCCCGCCTCCTCAAGCGTTTCGATGCCAACCAAAACGGGCAGCTCGATCCCGCTGAGCAGGTCGCCGCTGAGAAGGCCCGTCAGGAGGCTTTCCAACGGCTCCACGGGAAATATGACACCGATGGCAATGGTCAACTCAGTGAATCGGAAAAAGCCGCCCGCCGTGCCGATCTACAAGCCAAACGGCTGGAAACCCTGAAGAAATTCGATAAGGACGGCGATGGTCGCCTCAGCCGAGAGGAACGCGCCCAGGCCTTGACCGCCCGCAAAGCCAATCCCAAAAACAACGAGGATAAAAAGAACGGAGCCTGATCAGGCTCCATCCGGGTTCACCCGTGGCCGGACACGGGTGGATCGGGCTTTCATGGCCTTGCAGATCTTCAGAATCTTCTCTTCCCTCGAAAGCTGCTTGAACAGAACTTCACAACTTCTGGCCTCGCGGGGACTCTTTTTTTTCCACGCCGCTACTAGATTCACTGGTAAGCGGCTCCGGGTATATTTGCCCCCCTTCCCATTTTGGTGGGTGCGCAATCGTTTTTCCAGATCATTGGTCCACCCTGTATAGAGAGATCCGTCCCGACACTTGAGGACATAAACCCAGCACGTGGTAAGCCGTTTTGCCCTTAGATTGTTGGCCATGGAAAGCTTACCCGCTCAGTTTTCCCTTCATCACGAATGCTCAAAAGGCTAATCCCCCTCTCTGACCAAATTCTTCCTTCCCGCTTTGATCGTTGCCCTCCTTCTTTTGCCCTCCACCAGTTTCCTCTTCATCACCTCCCCCCGCTTGGCCTGCCGACTCCTCTCCCTGGACCTCTCAGCCTGGATCCTCAATCGTTCCCGTTGTCGGCGTAAAGCCAACGCGGCAACCAACCTCTTCCTGGCCCGGCGGCGGTTCGCCTCCCTCGTCCTTTCCTCTTGGGCCACCACTGTGATGCCGGTAGGCAAATGCCGCAAAACGACCTTCGTCTCGACCTTTTGGACATTCTGACCGCCTCTACCACCGGAACGCGA
>RGGS01000403.1 GCA_010024525.1 Verrucomicrobiota bacterium
ATTTCATCGTAAATCGGTCTCAACCAATCCGCCGCCAACCCCACCCAACGCGCCATACTTTGGCGGGGTAAACTCACCCCGTGCCGACTCTCGTAAATCGACTCCTGCCGGTACAACGGCAGGTGATCGGCGTATTTGCTTACCAAAATCTGGGCGATTAACCCGGGAGCCGCGATGCAGCGTTCCTGCAACACGCCTGGCAGCGCTGCCACCACAGGCACGGCGTCCACTTCCGAACGATGCACATATTTCGGCCGCACCAACCGACGCCGGAAAAACTTCGCAGGTTCAAAATCAATCTGTTCGCTGACCTCTTCTCCGATTCTACGCCACTGCTCCGGCTCCGCTTTGACAGCTTCAGGAATAAGGACCTCTTCCACCACCGGCAAGTGTTCCGGGATTCGGGGAGCGCGCGAACGCTTGGGTTTGCTCGACCGCGAAGGCTGCGTCTTAGTTTCCTCCGGGCCGGATTCTTTTCCCATCGCAGGTCCCGGCGCGATCTCCTCTTGAAAGAGTAACTGCAACTGCGCTTCGCTGAGTTGTTCGCTCTTCTTTCCAAAAAGCCGCTGCGCCAGTGCGTCCAGCTTTGCCCGCAGCAATTTGATCTCCAACAACGCCGAAGCGAGCTGACCGCTCACAACAGCGAGTTGCGCTTCCAGATCTTTTTCATGCTCGGGTTGTCCTGCCATTTCTATCAATGGCAACCCAAAACAGCCTGTTCTCTTAGAGTGATTTACTGCGTTTTTTATTCCCGTTGGTACCAAGGCCGCAACTTCGCTCCGCGCAGATCCACTCCATCGGTTAAGAGCGCCAGCGCCTCCGGGGCCAGCCTCAGTTTCACCGCTCCAGACTGACTCGGCTTGGGCCACGAAAACGTCCCTTTTTCCAATCGCTTAATCAAAAGCCACAGCCCCGTGCCATCCCAATACAGAAGTTTCAGGCGTGTATGGCTCCGGTTGGAAAACACAAAAAGCGCTCCCTGCAAAGGGTCCTCCCCAAGCCGCTGACTCACCAACGCTTGAAGGCCGTTAAAACTTTTGCGCAGATCACACGGCTCCAGCGCCACGAACACCTTCAGACTGCCCGTAAAATTTAGCATACCCGGGACGGCTGAGCAGTACGCTTGGAGAGAATTCCTACCAGTTCGGCTACAAGCGCCAGCTGTTCCCGAGTGCCCACCTCGACTTTCGCGCCACCGCCCAACTCGATGACGACACGTCCGGCAACACTCACCAACGGGGAACTCCGCTCTTCGAGCACCGCTTCCAAAAGCGCAATCGGTTCGGCTCGAGTGCTGCGTTTCTTAGCCTCAGCCCGCTTTCGCCTCCTCTGGCAAACCCACGCACTGAAGGTCACGGGCACCACACCCGCTATTTCCGCAAACCGCCTGCCGCTTAACCCGCTGCGTTCAAATTCGTCCAACAACGCCTCTCTCTGTTC
>RGGS01000404.1 GCA_010024525.1 Verrucomicrobiota bacterium
AAAACGATGGAGCCCTACGAATTCGTGGACCGGCCTGCCGTGACCCTGAATGGTAAAGTGGATTTGGAGGCGAGGGGAGGATCCCAACTGAAAGCGACGGTGAAAACCAAGGAGGGATTGCATTACAAGGTGGCCGGCAAGTCACTCCGTTTTCACAACGTGGATGTGCAGGTGGAATTGGACGGGCGGAAAGTGACGGTCAAAACCGCCCCGCACGCCCCGGGAACCGTGATGGGAGGAAAAGTGAAGGTGGAGGTGGTGGTGAACGGCGGAACCAAAACCCAATCGACTAAAATCGAGCTACTGGATGTGGATTTTGATCCCCTGGTGCAGACGTATTTTGGAAATTCCGGTTATTCCGGACGGCTGGATGGGACGATCGCCCTGGATGGAACCTCGCAGAACTGGAAAAAATGGACCGGAAGCGGAAAACTGGAGGTTCGGGATGGCTCTTTTCCCGGACTGGGTGCCTTTGAGAAGGCGATGAATGCGCCGGCGGAGTGGGTGGGACTGACAGATCAGAATGCCGAAATGGATTTCGAACTGGGGGAGGGGAAACTTTTGGTTAGCCGACTGGATATTGAATCGGCCCTGGTGATCACCACCGGGCACGGAACGTACGATATTGTGAACGACCAATTGGAAAATTTTCTCATGCGGCAAAATCTGCGGGGACCGGCCGGGGTTCCCTTCTTTCTGGTCAGCCAGATGTTCCAATACGAGGGGAACGGGTCCCTGAAAAATCCGGTCTGGAAGCCGCGTAATTTCGACGATGAAAAAAAATAAGTCCGCGGCTCGTGGCGGCAGTCGTTGCGGCCTGCACACCTCCACGGCGGGGGGGTTGGAAGCAATGCTGAAGCGGGCCATGGCCTTGCGTGAGGAGGCGGCCCAAATCTTTGTGAAAAGCAACCGTCAATGGCGGATGGGCAAGCTGCCGGAGGAGGAGCGGGAGAAGTTTGTGCAAGGTAAGCGCGCGATGGATCTCTGGGTTTGCGCCCATGCCGGGTATCTGGTGAACCCCGCGGGGCAGGCAGAGATCCGAAAAAAATCCATCACCTCTTTGGCGGAGGAGATCCGAAGGGCGGAGGAGTTGGAGCTGGAAACGGTGGTGGTGCATTGCGGCAACCGGGGTGAGATGTCGGCCAGTCAGGCAGTGGCGAGGGCCGTGGAGGGATTTTTGGAGGCGTTGGAACGTTCGGGAACGACCCGCATCCGTTTGGCGCTAGAAAATGCCGCCGGTCAGGGGAGCTGTCTGGCCAGCGGGGTCCAGGAGTGGGGGGAGATGGTGCACGGGTTACCGGACAAAAGGAGGGCCGCGTGCCTGGACACGGCCCATGCCTTTGCCGCGGGATTCGATTTGCGGACGGAGAAGGGGCGGGAAGATCTGCTGGCGGCCTGTGACCGATGGGTGGGGCTGGATCTGCTGGCGGTGCTGCACG
>RGGS01000405.1 GCA_010024525.1 Verrucomicrobiota bacterium
CTGCTCTCCATCTCGGGGCGCGGGCTTCTCCATGCGATGCTCATGCTCGTCCCCTCTGCTTTCCGCTCGGAAGACAATCTCTCGCCCGAAGTCCGGGCCTTTTACGAGTATCACGAATGCCTGAACGAGCCCTGGGACGGGCCCGCCGCCCTCGCCTTTAGCGACGGCCGATTGGTCGCCGCCTGCCTTGATCGCAACGGCCTCCGCCCGGCCCGCTACAAGATCACCAAGGACGGTCTGATTGTGATGGGATCCGAGGTCGGGATCGGGGACATTCCCGAGAAGTCCATCGCCGAAAAGGGCCGTTTGGCCCCCGGGGAAATGATTGCGGTCGACACCGTGAACAAAAAGCTGCTCCGGAACGCGGACATCAAAAACTTTGCCGCCTCCGCCAAACCCTACGGGGAATGGGTCAAGACCGGTCTCCGGACTCTTCCCTCAACCCCGGCACGACTCCCCGCCGTGCCCAGTGACCTTAACGCGACCATGCTTTCCTTCGGCTACAGCGATGAGGAACTCAAGATCATCCTGCTGCCCATGATCCAAAAAGGCGAAGAACCCATCGGATCCATGGGGGATGATGCCGCCTTGGCGGTTTTTTCCACCCGACCCCGGCTGCTTTACCAATACTTCCGGCAGCTTTTCGCCCAGGTCACCAATCCCCCGATCGATCCCATCCGGGAAAAGTTGGTCATGTCGACTGCCGTCTATCTGGGCACCCGACCCAACTGGCTGACCGATGGTCCCGACCATGTCCGCCTCCTCAAACTGGAATCCCCTGTCATCACCCCTGAAGAGCTTCCCTTAATCCTCGGTCATAAGGAACCGGAACTAAAAGCGAAAACCCTCTCCGTTGTCTTTCCCGTTGCCGGGGGAGCGGAGGCGTTCCATCGCCGATTGCAGGAACTCGGGGAGGAGGCTGCCGCCGCCATCAAGGAAGGCGCCTCCATCCTTTGCCTCTCAGATCGAGGGACCAACGCCTCCCAGTCGGCTATTCCCATGCTCCTCGCTGTCTCCTCCGTCCACCATAGCCTCATCCGGGCCGGTCTCCGCATGCGGGCCTCCCTGATCGCGGAAACGGCCGACTGTCGCGACGTCCACCACTTTGCCTGCCTGATCGGGTTTGGCGCCTCCGCCGTCTGCCCTTACTTGGTATGGGAACTTGCCGCCCGCTGGCAGGCCGACGGAACTCTCCCCGACCTCGATGCCGCAAAGATCATCTCCTCCTACCGGCAGGCCGTGGACAAGGGTCTACTCAAAATCATGTCAAAAATGGGCATCTGCATGCTCACCAGTTACCACGGCAGCCAGCTCTTTGAGGCCGTCGGCTTGGGGGAAAGTCTGATCCGCAATCACTTCACGGATACACCCTCCCAGGTGGGCGGCATCGGCCTGAAGGAACTCGCGGAGGAAACCATCCGTCGCCACCACGAGGGCCT
>RGGS01000406.1 GCA_010024525.1 Verrucomicrobiota bacterium
TCTTCGCCATGGTCATACCCAGTCAGGTCCTCATCGGGGAGACTTTGCCATCCTGATGGGCCAGAAGCCGGTGCGGGGATTTGTGTCCCGCGGCCAAATGAAGCTTTTGGTCTATGCCCTGCTGCTGGCGCAATCACGGCTGATGGAGGAGCGTATCGGTTCCCACGGCTGTGTCCTCATCGACGATGTGGCGGCCGAGCTCGATAGCCCCAATCGTCAGACTCTTTTGGACCTGCTTCAGGGCCGTTCAACCCAGTTTTTCATTACGGCGACGGCCTTGGAGGCCGAGCCTATGACGGGGAGCCCTAAGGCTACCGTTTTCAAGATCGAACAAGGTCGCTTAATCCAATCCGTGGCACCATGACGAACATTCCCAATCCAAACGAATACGACAGCAGTTCGATCAAGGTACTCAAGGGCCTTGACGCCGTCCGCAAGCGCCCCGGCATGTACATCGGCGACACCGACGATGGGACGGGCCTGCACCATATGGTCTTCGAGGTGGTCGACAATGCCATTGACGAAGCCCTGGCGGGACACTGCCGCAACATCACGGTGACGATCCATCTGGATGAGTCCATTACGGTGACCGATGATGGCCGTGGCATTCCGGTGGACATCCATCCGGAAGAAGGGCGTTCTGCTGCCGAAGTCATCATGACAGTCCTCCATGCCGGCGGTAAGTTCGATGACAATTCGTACAAGGTTTCAGGGGGTCTCCACGGGGTGGGCGTATCCGTGGTGAACGCCTTGTCTGAACGGCTGCACCTTGAAATTCATCGAAGTGGTTCACTTTATCGTCAGGAATACGTTCATGGCGAACCGCAAGCTCCCCTCGCCCGGGTCGGCGAGACGAATCGAACCGGCACGACGGTTCATTTCAAGCCGAGCAGTGGAACGTTTACCAATATCGAATTCCACTACGAGATTCTGGCCAAGCGGCTACGGGAGCTGTCGTTCCTCAATTCGGGGGTGGCCATTACCCTTCGGGATGACCGTCACGATAAGACCGATCACTTTGAATTTGAAGGGGGCATCCGGGCGTTTGTTGAATATCTCAATAAGAACAAGACGCCGCTTTTTGAGAAAGTCTTCTATTTCCTCGCGGAAAAGGACGGGCTGACCGTTGAGGCGGCCTTGCAGTGGAATGATTCCTATCAGGAGAACATCTACTGTTTTACCAACAATATTCCGCAGCGGGATGGTGGGACCCATCTTGCCGGTTTCCGCGGCGCTTTGACCCGCACGCTGAACCAGTACATTGATGATCAGGGACTGCTCAAAAAGCAGAAGGTTGATACGGCAGGGGATGACGCGCGTGAAGGTCTCACCGCCATTCTCTCGGTCAAGGTTCCCGACCCCAAGTTCTCCTCACAGACCAAGGACAAATTGGTTTCCTCCGAGGTCAAGC
>RGGS01000407.1 GCA_010024525.1 Verrucomicrobiota bacterium
CAACGCCATTGCCACGACGTTGCTGACAGCGTCACTCTCGCTTCGTTTCATAAGCCACTCCTTGAACTCATCCATGTTGATGTAGAGGCGCTCCGCCCAGGTCTCGTTGAACTCGGCGAGAAGAGCGCCCATGAGACGGAGAGCCGCCTCATCGTTCGGAAAGATCCGGATCACCTTCTCTCGACGGCGGATTTCTTCATTCAGCCGCTCCTGCATGTTTGTCGTTCTGAGCCGACGGCGGTATTTCTCCGGAAGAGCCATGATAGCCATGGCATCGGGGAACCCTTCTTCCAGGCAGGCGACAGCCTTCGGGGCAGACTTTCCAAACTTTTCGATGAAGACATCGAGCTGCCGGTTGGCTTCAACCATATCGTGGGCGTGGAGGACGAGTTTTGCGTGGGCTGCAACCTCACCCCTGAGCTTGACTGGACTGAAGGACAACAGGTTCCGCATCAGGTGCACCTGGCACCGTTGCCAGCTTGCCCCCTGAAAGTGCTTGGTGATTGCCTGGGTCAATCCGCCATGACTGTCGGAGATCACGAACATCACGCCGCCTAGACCGCGGCTCTTGAGCCAGCGAAAGGTCTCATCCCAGGTCGAAAAACTCTCGGTGTCGCCAATCCGGATGCCAAGAATTTCGCGTTTGCCACCTTCCGTGATGCCAGAAACAATCAAGGCAGCTCGGCCGACAACCCGGTCATCATCGCGGCTTTTGAAGAACAGGGCATCGACAAGCAGGAACGGATAGTTGCCATCCAGACGGCGCTCATTGAAGGCCCTGACGCGAGCATCAAGGCCAGCACACAGTGCGCTCACCGTCGATTTGGAAAAGCTTGCCCCGCAGAGTTCCTCGGTGATGGCATTGACCTTGCGGGTCGATACTCCCTGCACCACCATCTCCATCAGCGCCAGGACGAACGCCTGTTCACTGCGCTGGTAGCGGCGGAAGATATCTGTCGAGAAACTGCCGTCGCGTGTCTGGGGAACTTGCAGCGTCACAGGCCCCACCCGGGTGTAAAGCGTGCGCGCCCGGTAGCCGTTCCGGTAGCCTTGCCGCTCATCAGAGCGTTCGTGCTTGTCAGCCCCAAGGCTCTCCGCCACCTGCGCCTCCAAAATCTGGTTCAAGACCGCCTCTATCAGCTTCGCAAGCCCATCCTGACCGCTCAAAAGTCCTGGCAAGAGATCCTTGCCGACGTTAACATCATACCCAGTCATCGCTTCGCTCCTTCGGTGAAAAACGTCTCAGAATCGTCTTCTACCGAGCCGAAACGGTGGCTGCCCACCGCGGAATTTACAGCACTTTACGGACGTAACCTCCGCGGAGGGAGTTTTTTCTGGTATCAGCTCCAAAAGTTGTTGAGTTCATAAAGACTAAGGCGAGGATCAAATTCGAGGTTAATAATACAAACA
>RGGS01000408.1 GCA_010024525.1 Verrucomicrobiota bacterium
AAGACCTGGCTGGATGAAAAACGGCCTGTCACCCTTCTCGATGTCCGCAACGATTACGAGGTTCGCCTGGGCACCTTCGAACGCGCCTTGAACCCAAAGATCGACAACTTCCGCGACTTTCCCGCCGCCGTAAAAAAATTGGATCCCACGCTCAAAAACCAAGCTGTGGTCATGTTCTGCACCGGGGGAATTCGTTGCGAAAAAGCCGGCCCGTTCATGCAAAAGGAGGGCTTCGAAAAGATTCTCCAACTGGACGGTGGCATCCTGAAATATTTTGAGGAGGTGGGCGGGGCTCACTTCTCCGGGGAATGTTTTGTCTTCGATGAACGCGTTGGCGTCGACAGCCAACTCCGGGAGACCGATTCAGTTCTCTGTTACAACTGCCAGATGCCGCTTCTCGCCTCCGACCTGAACCACCCCCATTACGTCTACGAGAAGTCCTGCCACTACTGCTTTCACGGCAAACCCAAGGGCAGGGGTAACACGGCGGAGCACCTCGGTTGACGCTCCACTCTTGCACTTTCAAACTTCCCTGTTTTCTCCAAGATCGATCCCGTGCCCGCCAAACCCGCCACCCAACTGAATGCCGAGCCGAAACCCGGCGACGCGATTGACCAGTCTCTCCGTCCTACCCGCCTTGCCGAATTTACCGGTCAACCGAAACTCAAGGAGCGGCTCAGCATTCTCCTTGATTCAGCCCGCGCCCGGTCCCAGCCCCTCGACCATCTTCTTCTCAGCGGCCCTCCCGGACTCGGCAAAACCACCCTCGCCCACATCCTCGGGGCGGAGATGAACGCCACGGTGAGGACCACCTCCGGTCCGGCGATTGAAAAAGCCGGCGACTTGGCCGGACTCCTCACCGGCCTGCAGGAAGGGGATATCCTCTTCATCGATGAAATTCACCGCCTCTCCAAAGTCATTGAGGAGTATCTGTATCCCGCGGTGGAGGATTTTCGGATCGATATCGTCATCGACCAGGGACCTGCCGCCCGTTCTGTCCGTCTCAATCTTCCCCGTTTCACCCTCATCGGGGCGACCACCCGGGCCGGGCTGCTGAGCGCTCCGCTTCGCTCCCGTTTCGGGGTCAGCCACCGGCTCGACTACTACTCCGCGGAAGATCTCACCTCTATCGTCCGCCGTTCCGCCGGTCTGCTGGAAGTGAAACTCGAGGATTCCGCCGCTCCGGAAATCGCCCGCCGCAGCCGGGGCACCCCCCGGATCGCCAATAACCTCCTACGCTGGGTTCGGGACTATGCCCTTGCCCGCACGCAAGGTGTGGCCACCGCCTCCTCAGCCGTCACCGCCTTGGAGATGCTGGAAATTGATAAAAATGGACTCGATGAAATGGACAAACGCCTCCTCCAGGCCTTGACCGGAAAGTTCAAGGGGGGACCCGCCGGACTTCACTCG
>RGGS01000409.1 GCA_010024525.1 Verrucomicrobiota bacterium
CCGATGGCATGGCTATAACGGTCGCTGGAAGTGTTGTTCAATTCTTGTCCTACGAAGGAACTTTTTCTGCCCTAGATGGGGCTGCAAACGGTATTACCAGCATTGATATCGGCATTTCCGAAACCTCCGCTGCGGTTGGCTCAAGTTTGCAACTGACCGGTTCACCCAATACGGCGGTCAAACCGGTGATCACCAGTACGAACGCGGTTACGATCACCAACTACACCGCCTTTTCCTACCAGATCACCGCAAGCAACAGCCCTGTTTCTTTCAACGCCTCCGGATTGCCGAACGGGCTTTCGATCAACACCAGCAACGGTCTGATTTCCGGAGCTCCCGCGGTGACGCCCGGTGTCTACACCATCGGCCTTTCGGCCATCAATTCGGCGGGGGAAGGAACCCAGAATCTCACCCTCACGCTATTGAAAAATCCTGGAGCGCCCACGATTACGAGTAGCACCAACGCCATCGCCTACTTGCGGAGTGCCTTCAATTTCACAGCCACGGCCAACCCAGCGGCGACCGCCTGGACTTTTGCGGGCCTGCCCTCCGGCCTGACGAACTCCGGCGCCACGCTCAGCGGGATCCCGACCTCCGCCGGAACCTTTAACGTGGCGATCACCGCCACGAATTCCCTGGGTAATGACAGCCAGAGCCTTTCCCTAACCGTGGTGGACCCGGTCATCACCCTGTCGACCAACTCGATCGCGGGGCTTTCCGCCACGGTTGGCAAGGAAGGATCAATCCAAGCCTACATGATTTCCGGTTCGAATTTGACGAGCAACATCACGGTCACCGCTCCCACCGATTTCCGGATCAGCGAGGACGGTGTCAACTTCACAAACAACCCTATCACCTTGGCGCCCTCGGACGGGGTTTTGTCTGACAAAATGTTGTTTGTCAGCCTGGCCACCAACGCCCCGGCGGGAGCGAGGTCGGGAACGATGACCCATGCCGGAGGCGGGGCATTGAGCCAAAATCTCCCCGTGGTCGGTACGGTGATCCAACCGGTTTTGTCACTTTCGACCAATTCGCTGGCTGGATTCAGCACACGGGTGGGCGTGGCGTCGGGAACCCAAAGCTACACGCTAAGTGGGACGGATTTGACCGGCGGCATCACGGTGACACCCCCGGCGGGATTTGAGCTCAGCACGGACAACACGACCTTCTCCGAAAGCCTGCTCTTGATCCCCGGTGCAGGCAGGCTGGGCTCCACGACAATTTTTGTGCGGATCAGCTCGGCGGTTTCCGAAGGTGCGCTAACCGGCACCATTCTGCACGAGGGCGGGGATGCGGTTTCCCAAAACCTTTCCGTTTCCGGTGCCGTGGTGCAGCCCCTCATCACCCTTTCCGCCAACTCCTTGTCGGCTTTCAACGCGAATCTTGGAAGTGCTTCCGCTGCCCAGACCT
>RGGS01000410.1 GCA_010024525.1 Verrucomicrobiota bacterium
CTAGCAGGACCACTAATAGTACCCGCAGTTGGCAAGCTAGACACCGTGATAGGCAATACAGCACTTGCGCTGCAACCACCAGATGTTACGGTATAGCTAATGTTAGAAGTACCTGCTGTCAAAGCAAATACTGTACCTGTAGTGCTAATGGTAGCCACAGCCATGTTGCTGCTGCTCCAAGTACCACCCGTAGTAGTATCCACCAAAGTGCCAGAAGCACCTATACAATACAATGCACTACCCGTAATAGCCGATACCGAAGGTGTAGCATTGATAGTAACAGTTCTTGTAGCGGTAGCCGTACAACCTGTACCCACTGTATAAGATACTGTAACACTGCCTGCAGAAAGTGCTGTCAATAGGCCTGTGCTGCTGATAGTAGCCAAAGTAGTATCACTGGTAGACCATCTGCCACCCGCAGTACTGTCGGTATAAGTTGTAGTAGAACCAGCACACAAGGCGCTTGTACCTACAACTGAAGCTACCGTAGGCAATGTGCCCAAAGTAATAGTATGAGTAGCTATAGATTGACATCCGAAGATATTGGTAATGGTATAGCTAATGTTTACAGTACCTGCGGTAACACCTGTCACCACACCACCTGAAGTGATGTGGGCTACAGTAGTATCGCTGCTGCTCCATACACCGCCTGTACCTGTTGTAGATAAGGTAGTGCTGGTAGTAGTACACAAGGTAGTTGCGCCGCTGATGGTGCTCATAGCTGGAGTTGGATTCACATCCACCACCACAGTAGCAGATGAGCTACATGAGCCACCACTTACAGTATAGCTGATCAAAGTGCTACCAGCTGCACGTGCTGTTACCACACCTGTGCTGCTTACGCTAGCAATAGTAGTATCTGCACTGCTCCAAGTACCACCTGCAACAGAATCTGACAATGTAATGGTAGAACCAGCACAAACCGCTGTGCCACCGCCTGTGATAGCACCTGCACTTGTAGTACCGAATACGGTATCAATGCTAGTAGCTCTGCCGATGCAACCAAAGATATTGGTAACTGTATAACTAATAGTAGTGATGCCTGCGCTAACGCCTGTAACTACACCTGTAGTATCAACAGTAGCAATAGCAGCCGAAGCACTGCTCCAAACACCTGAAGTACCTGTGCTAGTCAAGGTAATGGTAGTACCTACGCACTGATGTGTAGGACCAGAAACCACACCTGCAAATGGTGTAGGATTCACATCTATGTTCACGGTGCTAGTAGCAGTACCACATGCGGTAGTTACCGTATAGCTAACTACTGCTGTACCTGCAGCAATACCATAGATAGTACCTGTAGAATCTATACGAGCTATAGAGGCATCGCTGCTACTCCATACGCCACCTGTTGTAGCGCTGCCTACTGAAATGGTATTACCAACGCAAACAGTAGTAGTAGCTGCTATA
>RGGS01000042.1 GCA_010024525.1 Verrucomicrobiota bacterium
AGGTGCTTTCAGTTTTAACGGGACCAACGGCACTTTGTTGAATATGTCGAACCTGACTACTTTTACTTGGGGCGGTCTAACTAACCGCAACTTCACCATCCAACCGGACACTTCTATAAACGCGACTGTGGCAAACACCAACATCGTGTATTTCGCCCGATCTTCCAACCAAATCACCGGACTGACCGTCACCATCGGCGCCGCCCTCGGAGCCAGCCAAGGATTAGATCACGCCGCCCGCGTCTTTCTTGGCACCAACAACGTGATCAATGCCAGTTCGCTGAACATTGGCGGTTTCAACGGCGTGGGCTCCGTTGATTTCATGGGCAATGTCGTTGGGGGAAGTGTCAAACTGCGCAACACCAACGGCACCGATGCCCTGCCCTTGCTGGTGGTCGGTAACACGAGCTCCGGGCAGCGTCGCGGTTCGGGGACCTTGGATTTGGGGGTGGCTGATGCCCTCGTGACGGACACCATCGTCGGCAATTTTCAGGCAAATAGCATCGCG
The DNA here is from genome assembly GCA_010024525.1 of Verrucomicrobiota bacterium. GTDB lineage: Bacteria > Verrucomicrobiota > Verrucomicrobiia > Methylacidiphilales > Verrucolacustridaceae > Verrucolacustris. The sequence goes on from RGGS01000042.1 coordinate 509, forward strand.
AACCTCACTGTCACCAGTTCTATCACCATGGCCGGTGGCTCGTTTAATTCCGCTAGCCTCTATTTGGGATCAATGACCAACCCGGCCGGTTCGGGCAACACTCTCACCAATATCAGTAACTTCCAACAAAACGGCGGCACCTCCTCGGTCACGCTCCTGCGCATGGGGGACAACCGGGCCACCAACAACATTGGCAACACCATCGCTTTCCAGTCGACCTACAACTTGCTTGGCTCCACCGCTCTATTGCGGGCCCAAACAATCGATGCGGGCACCAACGCCAATTTCGGGGCCAATTCATTCCACACCCTGACCATGAGCAACGATGCCACGCTGCGCAACGCCTCCGGGGTTGACTTGACGGTCAACGGATTCACCAACACGCCGGCGGGTCTAGTCAATATCAACCTAGCTGGCAACGGAACGGTCGGGGCGGACGTGGATCGAAAGGTCATCTTTGGTGACAAAACGCTGGTCTCGGGACCCGGGGCCTTAACTAAAACAGGGGCGGGAACACTAGTCCTATCTGGTTCCAATACCTATTCAGGTGCCACGACTGTTAGTGATGGCACCTTGATGGTAGTCAGAACCAACCTCACGGCCACGATCACTTCCTCCAATATTTCGGTTGTCTTTAGCAACACCAACTCGGGAACCTTTCCCGTTCTCAGCGGCCCGTTGGGGGGAACCTATACCGGAACCGTCGCATCCACTGGCTTGAACACGAACCAAACGGCCACGTTTGATACGACGAACGGAACCGTCACCGTGGCTGCAGCTAAGCAGGCACAGACGATTACCGGATTGGCATCCACTGATACGAAGACATACGGTGCTTCTGCTTACACGTTGAGCGTGACCAAGGGCGCCTCCAGCAGCCCGCTGACCTTTGAGTCCAGCAATACTGGCGTGGCCACAGTCTCCACAACTGGTGAGGTGACGATTTTTGGCGCCGGTTCCACCACCATCCGGGTCAATCAGGCAGGGGATGAGAATTACATGGCGGCTACGGAGGTCACCCAAGTGTTAACAGTGGCCAAGGCAACTCCGTCGATCACGGCAAACCCTACGGCCAGCGCCATCATCGCTGGTAATGCCCTGAGTTCCTCCACCTTGTCCGGTGGGACCGCTAGTGTGGGGGGTGGTTTTGCCTGGACCTCTCCCTCCACGGTTCCCAGTAGCACCGGCTCGTTCTCTGTGACGTTCACGCCGGCAGATTCAGCCAACTACAACACCACCACTAGCAACGTCAGTGTGATAGTGAATAGTGCCGGACCGACCTTTGATGGTGCTTACCCGGGCAAGAATCTGGGCGATGTGGCCCCGAATGGTTTGACCTATTTGATGAACTACGCCTTTGGCGGAAGTGATACAACCAAGCCTAAATTGCCTGTTCAGGACACTGCAGATTCCACAAAACTGGCTTTGGTGGCTTATGTGCGGACAGGGGACACCTCCTTGTCTGTAGGAGGACAGGCCGCTGCCTCGCTTGACTTCAGCTCTCCCAGCTCGGCTACGTATGAAGTTATCACTCCTTCCGATGCCCCTGCCGGCATGGAAAAAAGGAGATACTCCGTGGGAGTCAGTGGGGATCGCCAGTTCCTGCGACTGATTGTCACCAAACAGTAAATAGAAATAGTTTCCCAGCAAGCGGGCTGGGAGAGATGAGCTTCCAGCTCGTTTTTTTTGGGGAGACAAACATCACGCAAAGTCCGCCAAGTGCGCGAGGGATACTTGATTACTGGTAGAGCAGTCTCGATGAGGCTGCCACAGCTGGATCTTGAAATCTGAATCCTGTATAACAGTAGGCCCGATGATCCTCATAGGTCGATAGAACGTTGGATAGTTCAGTTATGATGGAACGGATCGGGCGATGGAAGCCAACCCCCTGTCAAAGGTTTCAAATAGCGCCATCAAGTCTGATAAAGTCACATGCCAGATTTTAGTACGGATTGAATCCACGAGAGGTAAGGTTGAATTTGGACAAAAAAGTAACCTTCCATCGGAGGGCGCACCCCGTGGGTAATTCCCACAATATAAAATAGCCCTTTCGCTTCAAAAAGAACCGGACTTCCGCTGTCCCCCGGGGCAACCGAGCCCAGATGGGGGATTCCGCGAGTATTTTCATCGTAGCGGATACGCAAACACGCACCTACGTCCTCAAGATTTATAAATCCATCAATCCGATTCTGTGCGGCATATCTTCCCTGGAATCTTGGACTTAATTCGGCCGGCTTACCGGTGAACTGACCATGCTGGCCGTATCCGACCAGCCAAACAAGCTGGTTCGTCTCGAGGGGTTCTGTCCAAAAAGAGGTCAAGGGATAGCCTACGGGTTCGGAGGCCAGTTCTCCCAAGGCGAGATCGACAGAGGTATGGGTGATAAAACGCACGATGGGAAAGTTGGTGCCTTCCAAATAGAAGGATCCCTCTTTGGAGTTTAACACCACGTGTTTGGCGGTCAGGATCCAGCGGCGATCAATTAGGGTTCCCGTTCCCGATAGAGCCTGGGAGCGCACAATGCCCACACCCTGGAACTTGGGATCGGCGGCCAAGCGTGCTGACAGTGCTGAAACATTTCGATTTGTGTTGGGAAAAGGATCGGTCATGGAAGGATTCCAAGTAATGGCTTGCAGGGCCCCGGCGAAACATAAGGCAATCCCGCATCCCAAAACTAACCTGATCCGACCTGGCATAAGGTGATCTGGGGATCAGCGTGTTACCTTCAAGCGGAGGAACCGGCGGGATTGGAAGCCCACGGTGTTGGTGTCGGTCACGGTGACGGAGCCGTTGGTGTTAGCGGCGCCAGTGCTGGACCAGACCGTCTCCGTCCAGTTCGTCAGGTTGGCGGAGGCGATCACCTCGTAGAGCAGGGCCGGGTCATTGGTGCGGGTGAAGGTTAGGGTAAGTCGGTTGCTGACCGCTCCAAGAGAAATTCCACCATCGCGGGCGAGGGGGTTTAGGCCCAAGGCGTACTCCATGAAGTTGACAAGACCGTCGCCATCAGGGTCGGCACCATCAGCATTGTTGGCTGCGCCCCAGGAGATGGAGGATTTCCAGGCATCATAGGCGGAGAGGGCAGCCGCGGGAGTGTAAGTCAGATTGACGGTGGAACCGGAAGCCACTGCCGTCCAGCTACCCCGACCCGGGAAGTTGGGGGCATCGACCGTGATATTGGAGGAGGTGATGTTGGAGAGGGTTCCGGCCAAGACGAGCACGGTTTTGTTGGTCTCGGTAAAACCGGTCAGTCCGGATCCGTTCAGACGGATGGTCCAGTTCGTCGTACCGGTGGAGGCCACCACCCAAGCGGCGGTGAAGGCCGATCCGGGAGAGGTCCAGTTGGTCAGGGGTCGGAGGACCACGGAGTTATTCGTCAGCGTCAGATTGGTGGAAGTGGATCCGGTGCCGGAGAGAATTCCCCCCGCGAGGACCGTGATGGGGGAGGCCACGGCACACTGGACCTGAAGGGTGGCGCCATTGCTGATCGTGGTTATACCTGTGTAGCTTTTGTTGGAACCGCTGAGGGTCCACACGCCGGAAAGAACGGCGAGATTGAGTTTGGAGGTATTACTGGCTCCACCATCCAAAACGGGCCCGGAAAATTCGCCCGAGCCAGGCCCGCCTAGGTAAAGGGTTCTCCAGGTATCCGTGCTGCTGTTGAGGTTGGTAACCGTGCCACTGAACCTCAGGATTCCCGCGGTGGAGGAGACGTCCCAACGGGCTCCACCACCATTCAGTCTGACCGTATCCGTGAGGACATTAGTCCCCTCGAGATTGCGGATTTGGTTGAACGGATTGTTCGTTTGGTTGTGCATCACGATCTGGACAGGCTTGGCCAGATTCATCCCGCCCGAAAGTTCTAGGGTGGCGATGCTGCTTCCTCCCTGAATATCGATGCCGTTGGTGCTGCCAAGGGCTTGTGGATGGGCGGCTCGCAACACACCGTTGCTCAAGGTGATGTAGCCCCGGAAGCTGTTGCTGCCTGAAAGCACGAGTGTCCCAGAACCATTTTTGACGAATTTTCTGGTAGCGACGTCATCCGAAATCATGCCACTCAGGGTCACAACTCCATTGGAGGCAACGTCAAAAGTCCGGTCGGCGTTCAGCAGCAGGGGTGAGGAAAGACTCAAGACACCCTCCCAGAAAGGGTTGGTTTGTAAAAGAACCTGATTGGTGAGAAGGGGGTTGGCGGGATTGATGGAGCGCATCACGCCGTTGGAGTACGTGAGCGTGCCGGAGCCAAGGGAGGCTGCATTGGAGATTTCCAAGGTGCCTCCCGCCAGAGTCAGGCCCCCCTGGAAGGAGTTGGAGGCGGAGAGCGTAAGCGGGGCGGATCCCGTCTTGGAGATGGCATAGGTGCCGGAAATGGTCCCGCTAATTTCAAAGGTTCCGGCTCCATTGCCGGAGACAGCCAAATCGCCCGCCAGTTGAACCGGCGACGTCACAAGATATTTCACGTTGTTGGAAGCGGCCAATTCCAGCGATGGAACCAGCCCGTCAAATTCTGAAAGTTGCAGAGAATTACCCGTGATCTGAATCGTGGCCGATCCATTGGTGGGGGTATTTCCCGAAAGGGTCAGGGAGTTCAGTGCGAACGGATTGGCAACATTCTGCTGTGCCGTCATGGTGCCGCTGACCGGGGTCAAGCCGGACAAAAAGTCAACCTGGTTCAGGTTGGTCGATACGGGGGCGAATCCAGAGACCCAGTTGGAGGCCGTTCCCCAAAGGTTTGTGCCTGAGGAGGTGGTTTTCCAAGAGGGGCCAGCCAAAGAAAGGCTGACGGCATCGACATAGATGGGGCCGGTATTGGTGGGGGAACCGGTGGTTTCAAAATACAACCTCAGGGAGGAGGCCGCGCCGTTGGGTTCCGTGTGCCGATAGAAGCCGGAGAGGCCCACCCAGGAGGTGCTTACGTTGCTGATCGTCTGCACCGTGTTGTAAACCGTGTTGGTGTTTGTTCCTGTATAGGAAACCGTGGCTTTGATGTTGGCGGCTGAGTCTGCCTTAACCCACGCGCGGAGAAGGTAGGTCTGACCGGGGATCAGTCTTCCCACGATGTCCTGCGCCGGTCCCTGATAGGTCTGGGAACGGGTCGCCTTGATCGCATTGCTTCCTTCGTAGGCGCCGGAGGAAACCACCGCGATGGATCCTCCCCCGTTGGAAACCCAGCCGGAGGTGCCACTTTCCGCGTCTCCGTTCTGGATCAGGTCCGTGGGGGCAGGCACCTCCAGCATCACGGCATCGTGGGGCGAAAGGGAGGGATCCTGAGGATTCCAGAATGCGCGGATGAGAATTTTCTTTTTTAAGAAAGCATTGCTCGCAGTGACGGCCACAGTGAGGTCGGCCGTTTTGCCCGCCTCCAGCAGTTCCGATCCTCCCCAGAGTGCCTGATCGGTCACGATCTGGCCGGAATCCGACAGGATCGTCGTGGTGACCGTATTGGTGAGGGTACCCGCGGCCAGGGTGTAGCTGGTCGTCCAGCCATTGGTGGCTCCGGAGTCAAAGGCATGCAACACGGGGAGGGCAGGAACGCCGGCACTATTGGTCAAACGAACCGTGAAGGTGTTGGTCTTGCCAATGGAGGCCGAGGAGGCGGCAATGGTCGGTGCACTGGAGGGATTGGTTTGTCGGCTGCCGGCGCCCAGCCAAGAGGAAGAGGAGGGCGGTTGCACCAACAGGTCCAGCCTCTGGGGGTCGGGCATTCCCTTCAGGTAGTAAATCCCATCCCGGACCAGATTGGCAAAAGAACCGTTGGTGCTTTCGGGGACTATGCGGAACGGGCCATCGTACCAGCTTTCAAAAATCACGCGGTCGGGGCGACCCCCTTCCAGCTGGTGGAGTTGGATGGACCGCATCGACTGCTGCTTGTAAGCCAAATCCCAGCTGTCTTTGCCGGATTGGGTGCTGGTGTCGAAATTTCCGGGAGAGTCGCTGTTGGCGATGAAATGGTGTTCCCTTCCCCGTTGTTGGAGCCACTGCTCGTAGCGCAGGACTTTCCGGCGGTGTCTGATGGCGCTGGTGCCGCTTTCGTTTCCTCCCCAAGCCTGATAGCCATAGGGGGAGTCGGTGGTGAACCCGGCAAAGTTGTTGCTGTAGGTGGAATTGGTGAACGACTCATGCAGACTGGAAAGAAAATCGTTTCCGGTGAAGTAACGCAAAAGAGGACGGTACGAACTATCCCAGGTCTCGATGGACGTTTGATTTGGGCCGTTGGTGGCCAAAGCGAGGGTGCTTCCGTTGGTGGAGGAGCGGGTTGACGCGATGACCCCCAGGGTTGGGGTGAAGTAGATGGCGAGGTGGGGAGAGGCGGCGTTGGTGTCGGCGCGGATCATCAGTCCCATCTGGGCATTGGTTGCCAGAGCAGTGGACGGGGAGAGGTTATCGGCAAAATAGAGAAGTCTGGCTGCCAGGGTTCCATCGTTTGTCCAAGCGGTAGCATGAAGGCGGAGGTTGTCGGAAGTGCCTGCGACGCCAGATCCCGCCGCCACATTGGTCACCACGCCTCCCCCCATGGAGGAGGTTGCCGATCCGGCCGATCCCAGGGTGCTGCCGGTAAAGGAAGTGGTCTGATTGGTGAGGAAGGAGCACTGGCTGAAAACGGCGGTCGCCGTCTCGTAGCGAACCTGGCTGTCGGCAACCAATCCCACGAGAAGCTTGGAGGCGGTGTTGGACAGGGTCGCGGTTCCCACGTTGCTCCAGGTGGCTCCATCGGCGGAGTGGGCGGCGACAAAACTGTTTCCGGTTCTCGTCAGACGAAGCCAGCGGGGAGCAGCAAGATTCGTCACCGCGGTGGTGACATTTGTCAGGTTGCCGGAGGAGCCCGAGCGAAGGGTGAATTCGAGAGTGCGGGCAAGGGTGTAGTGCAGCGAGATCTGGCGGGAGGTAGAGGCACTGGATTCCCGCACCGTCAGCCCGGCCGTGGGTTTTTCACCTGCGGCATTGGTTCGGTTCGTATTGGAGCCGGCGAGGGAATCCAGGCGGACGGTCCAACTTTCGTCCCCGGTCCGATCGGCATAGGCATAATAATGGGAGTCGTAAGTGGGGGTCGTGCCGCTCCCGTGGAGATACTCGTCCCCCGTGCCCTTCAAAGTAAAATTCGTGGCGGTGAGGGCAACGCTGCCCGGACTGCCCGGGGAGCCGATGTCTTGCTCAAAAAAGGGCAGGGTTTCCATCGAGTCGAATCTTCCCTCCGCCAAACGGCTGTTCAGGGAAGCGACAAAAAACCCCGCGATGGCGCCCGAACCCAGGTTGAGGTTGGTGGAGGCGAGCGCCCTCCAACCGCTTCCATCCGCGGAAAGCAGGGCCGTCACGTTCGTGCCATGTCTCTCCAGCTTAAGCCAGGTGGAATAACTATTGATGTTGTCCCCCAACTCCCGAAGAACATCCCCATTGTCATCCCAGCTAAAATAAACGGGGGAATTGACGGTGGTCACCCGGAGGTTGGGAAAGGCGCTGGCCAACCTTTCGACCCACTGGCGAAACCAGAAAGTGTCAAACTTCTCCACGTACGTCCATTGAGGGTCATTGTGTATCCACGCTTTTTTGTAACCGTCGTACCTACTCGAGAAGTCCCACCCGTTCGGGTCGACCAACCACGCTTCGAACCGTTCGGGGTCGTCGAGAGAAACAACGTTTCGGAAGTCCTCCGAGTCCGCTTTCGCGTGTTGCCACAGAAAGTCCTCTTCGTCCTTGTCGATGCGGAAACAACAGTTGACGATGAGGTAGGGACAGGGACCGTCCTTTCCGAACCAACCCTCGGTGTTTCGGAAGTCGACGCGGAGGGACGTGATGCGAAGTTGTGACATGTTCACTCTCCGAGAACCGCTTTGAAGAAGGCGACACGGTCCTTGTCGTAAGTACCGTCGACGCCGTACTTCTCGCACGGTTCGAGAACAGTCCTGTTTTCTTTGAAGGCGGAACTG
>RGGS01000411.1 GCA_010024525.1 Verrucomicrobiota bacterium
TTTGCCTGCTGACCATCCCCTCACCACCGCCGGCACCCTTCCCTCCTACCGTGCCATTCATCAGGCGGTTGCCCAAGCTCTCCAGGATTGCGGGATAGAATGTCGTCTCGCCACCGCCCAACCCAAAAAGGACGATCCTTCCTGCTTCCTTAAGCCGGTTCCTGCAGATGTTCTCGACGCCAACGGGCACAAACTGGCTGGGGCGGCCCAACGCCGAACCAGGCAGGGCTGCCTCCATCAAGGCAGTATCCTTTTGCCTCGAGGGATTCCGTTGGCCCTGCAAAAAACCCTGCCGGAACGGCTACAAACCTGCCTGCAAGCACAACTCCAAAGCTCCGAAATCTCCCAGGAAGAGGGAGCAGCCAGCCGGGAACTGGAATCTTCCCGCTACTCGCTTAGGGAGTGGAACTTCTCCCGCTAAATTTTTTTCCGCCTCGACATGAGTAGCAGAGCCACGCCGGCTCCCCATAAACCAAGACTCGATGGCTCCGGGATCGTGGTCAGCGTCACGGAAAACCCGTAACTGCCGGTGGCATCCCCTCCGGTGTTCAGGAGGTCGTAATACTGGGCTCCACCAATAAAGAGCGAGTAGAACCCGGAACTCAAACGAAGTGTTTGGACCACCATCCCGTCGGCATTGCCATCACCAAAAATCCCCGACTCGGCCCCGTAATTGAGGGCTGTCCCATCTGCCCCATGACCCACATAGGCAAAGGAAGATAGATCCGCAAAAGTGGATCCATCATCACTGCCGATCTTCCAATCATGGAGCGCCCGAAAGCTACCCTGCCAATTCCCGGCACCGTAGGTGGTGTCGTTATAAAGGGTACTGATCGCACTGGCATCGTGATCCAAGGCAGCCGGACTCTCATGCGCCCATCCCTGATAGATGGAAAATGCCGGACGAAGCAGCGCCTGGATGGAAACACTCCCCTTAACGAAAGAAAGCCCTTCCACCCGGATCTGCACATCTCCGTCATTCGCCAGGGAGAACTTGAAGGCTCTGAGTTTATGACTGTCCCCCAGATTGGGATCCGTACCGCTGGCCCAGCCAAAATCACTGGTGACGGTTTGACTGGATAACACGACCGCCTGAGAAATCGACGGATCCAATGCCCCGAAATCCCGCGCCACATACGAAATGTGGGACTGTCCTGATGAAATTAACCCGAGCCAGCAAAGCAGTAATCCAAAACTATTTTTAATGATATTTTTCATTGGTTTTTCCTTTTTTTGTTATTTATTGGGGTCGACGAAACGACTTCCCGTTTGGTTGATCAAAACTTTTGCATTCGTCCAGCTGATGGTTTCCACATGGCCGTCCAAAAATAGGTAGTTGGACTTCCCCGCATGACGTTCCACCCCAACGAGCGACTGAAACGCACCGGGGGGGATCTCTGTGCCGTTGTA
>RGGS01000412.1 GCA_010024525.1 Verrucomicrobiota bacterium
TCATCCTCCGTCTCCTCCAGCAAGGAAACCTTTCTCAATGATCCCGCCATCAAGGCCGCCTTGAAAGAGTTCGACGCCCGGATCGTCGACCAAGGCTGATTCCGGACCGCTCCGGATGGCTGATTACCCTCCCGCCGCTCTCCGCCTCGTTTCCGCCCTGCGCAAGCTTCCAGGGGTGGGCCCCCGTTCTGCCGAGCGTCTTGCCCTTTACCTTCTCTCCGCCGCCCCGGGCGCTTCCGAGGATTTGGCCCATGCCGTCCAAGAGGCCCGCGCCCAGATCAAACCCTGCCCCGAATGTGGATTTTTTTCTGAAGATGGCCTCTGTGAAATCTGTCGGGATAAAAACCGCGACTCTTCCCTCCTTTGCGTGGTCGAACACCCTCCCGATGTGCTGAATTTCGAACGCTCCGGCGCCTTGAAAGGCCGATATCATGTCCTCGGTGGACTTCTTTCACCGTTGGACGGAATCGGTCCGGATGAGTTGAAACTTCCCGAACTTCTCAAACGGACGAAGCAAAACAAAGTCACCGAAGTCATTCTTGGCTTTGGAACCGATGCCCGCGGGGAAACCACCGCCCTTTACTTGGCCAAGGAACTTTCCGCCTTGGGCGTGAAAATCACCCGCCTCGCCACCGGGGTGGCCGCCGGCTCCGGCCTTGAATTCGTCGACTCCATCACCCTCGGTCACGCCCTCTCCCACCGCCGAGAGTTATAAGTCGGGTCCGACTTAAATCCTCCCCTTGGTGCTGGGCACTCCCTTGACCCGACTGTCTCGACGACACGCCTCCTCCAGAGCCCGGGCCAACCCCTTGAAGATCGCTTCGATCTGGTGATGCACATCGCGACCGTACAAAATCTCCGCATGCAGGTTCATTCCGGCCTGCATCGCGAGAGAACGTAAAAACTCCTCCACCAGCTGGGCCGGGAAATTCCCTGCTCGCCCCTTTTGGTTGAGTCCCCGCAACTCAAGGTAAGGACGTCCGCTCAGGTCCACCGCCACCCGCGCCAAGGTCTCATCCATCGGCACGTGGGCACACCCGTACCGCCGAATACCTTCTTTTTTGCCCAGGGCCGAGGCCAAAACCTGACCCAGCACAATCCCAACATCCTCCACCGTGTGATGCAGATCCACGTCGAGATCGCCCTTTGCTTTGACCTCAAGATCAAACAGACCGTGCCGGGCAAAAAGATTCAGCATGTGATCGAAAAAAGGGATCCCGGTCTTCACCGTGGACTGCCCCTTGCCGTCCACCACCAGCTTCACGGAAATTTCCGTCTCGCTCGTTTTGCGGAACTTCTTGGCCTGCCGTTTTCCCTTGGTGCTCATCGGACACGAGTCTCCACCGAATCCGCGTGGGCGTCGAGTCGCTCCAACCGGGCCAAAGCCCCCGCCGCCCTTACCGACTTCC
>RGGS01000413.1 GCA_010024525.1 Verrucomicrobiota bacterium
CGACGGCGAGGGCGGCGATGTTGAGGAGGGTGAGGGTTTTGTGGGCGAGGAAGTCGCGACCGCCGTGGGCAAAGAAAACGCGGAGCGAGGGGGACCAGTTCAGGAGAATTCGCAAGTTAGAAAGTGACGGCAAGGGTTCCTCCCATTTCATGAGTGCCTCATTTTGAAAACACTTCGAGATTGTTCACGACACCGCTCAGGTATGGTTTTAAGGCATCGGCGGTAATTTGCCCGGCACTTCCCGGGTTGTTTTTAAGATGGGCATCAAAAAACAGAAGCGTGGCGGCACGAACGATCGTCTGAACGTCTTTACGGGTTTGTGAAGGCATCGCCTTCCGCTTTGCCCCGGTTGAATCGGTGAAATCAATATGTTTGCCGTTGGTAATGCAGATAAATTGATGACTGCCCTTCGGCCAAAGATCAAAAGCCTCCCAACGATTTTGAGGTGGTAGGCCATTTTGCTGCCGATCCTCGGTTCCCGTGATGCCGAGTAGAGGGACCTGCAAGCTACCAAAGCTTGCCTGAATAAAGAAGGGCTCTCCTACACCTTGCGGCGATAAGGCCACACCACATTTCATCCGCGAATCGTGAAAATCGGGGCCGAGACCTTGGCCGGGATCAACCCGGGGGGTGAGCCAATCCAACGCGGGTCGCATGCCACCCACTACCATCGTAGTGAAGGCGCCGAAAGAATGTCCCATGACGCCAAATTTTGTTGGGTCGAGTTTTCCCCTGAGAATTTCATGTGTCCGGTTCCATTCCCCGGCGCAATCCATGCCAAAGCTGACATCTTTGGGCCGAGCAAACACCTCCTTGGAATCATGAATCATGGCAGCAAGAATTTTTGAAAATCGCAGTCCTTGCATCATGCGCGAACGGTTGCTGCCCACGTGTTCCAAGCAAAGGACCGCGTAACCGTGAGAAGCCAGATGTTGTGCCTGAGCATAGTGCGTGTCCCAATCTCCACCCGCACCGTGTGAAACCAGGATGACGGGAAATGGTCCGCCGCTCTTTGGGATGTGTACCTTGATGGGGACTTTTCGATTGGCATCCGTGGCATTCTGATTGCGGTGCTTCGCGAACAAGCGGTCTCGAGCCTTGTCGTGGGACTGCGGTTCTTCGCGATTCCTATCCATCAGATCCGGAAATTCGATGATTTCGATCTCCCAAGAGCCCCAAGAAGAAGGGTCGGCGGTCTGGAGAGCCGCTTTTAAGCAAAGGGGATGGATCAGAGAAAGGATGAGGATTTTGCGGGCAAAACGGTTACGAGTTGAGTGAAGCCAGTTCAAGGTGTGAATCAGGACTGGAGGCGGCCGTCGACGAGGCGGATCCGGCGGTCGGCGGCCTTGGCCACCTCCTCGCTGTGGGTGACGAGGACGACGGTGGT
>RGGS01000414.1 GCA_010024525.1 Verrucomicrobiota bacterium
GCACTGCTTCGAGGAACGTCCCCTCAGGGCAGTCCAACCCTCGGCGCGACGTTTCCCACTCAAGGCCGGTGTAGCTCAGTGGCAGAGCAACGGTTTCGTAAACCGTAGGTCGTCGGTTCAATCCCGACCACCGGCTCCATTCAGAAAACCCGTTTTCATTGGGGATTTGGACTCCCGACAGGTCTCGACGATGGAACCCTAGCCGGTTTCTTCCTCCAAAAATTCTCCAATCGAAGCCAGACCCAAGTCAGGACACGGGTTCGATGGGCCTGATTCGCTCCACTGACCCAGGGGTTGAATCGACCGTCGAAACGGTCACACCGACTCCACCGTGGACTGTCGTCGTGAGGGTTGGACCGGTCATCCTCGAGTCTTTTTCTCCAAAGCGAACCGGGAGCGGTTCAGGCGGTAAACGATCCTGCCCGGTTTGGAGTGAATCGTTGCCGGGTCGACTTCGGCCCCCAACTTGTGCACCGCTCGCTGGGAGCGAATGTTTTTGTCACCCACGCAGAATATCACCGAGCCGACGTGCTTGAAGGCGTGGCCGAGCATGAGGGCTTTGAGTTCAGCATTGTAGACGCCACCCCAGAATTCACGGGCCAAGAACGTGAAGCCGATTTCGATTTCATCAGGCGCTTGAGGGTGAAAGCAGTATCGCGACGAGCCAATGACTCGACCTGTAAGAATTTCGTTAACGATCAAGGCACCACCGGACTCCATCCCAATCTGAAAGAAGGATCGAAATACTGGCTCGGTGTAGCGGTCGTGAGCCGGATGTTGGGCCCAGATCAACGGGTCGGAGGCCACGGCGAACAGAGACGGGAAGTCGGACTCTCGGAGCGGGCGAATCGAAAGCAACGTGCCGTGGAGGGTTGGCTGCAAATCAAACATGGACAGAGGGTGTTCGAAGGTGGCCTGCCATTGAATCCAAGGGACGGACCCTTGCGGGCCGTTCCGCGGAGGTTGGGGCGTTCCATCGCCTGCGGGCAACAGGGATGCTGGGCATGCAACGAGGCGGGGACTGGAGCTGGCTGATGGACACGACGGCGGGGCGTTGAACAGGCAGCTGAACGCAGCCCGATGACTACAAGGTCATCAGATTTCTCAATGAAACAGGGTTGGTCAAAGGTTTTTGACCAACTTTATGCCACTTGAGTTTCATTGACCCGGGTAGCGATCAAGACCAAATTCGCAACTCCGATACCCGTCAGCACAAACCGATGAGGTCCCATTGAAACTGCAACTGCACAACGTCATCGGCCTTCTCCGTTCGGCGGTTCTGACGATCGCCTTCTGGGTTTCCTCGGGTGCCTACGCCTCGGACTTCGAGATCGAGGGACGAGTCCTGCAGGTCTTCGGCGGACGGGTGCCCGCCGGCGGC
>RGGS01000415.1 GCA_010024525.1 Verrucomicrobiota bacterium
GGACCGCAGAGGCTGTCTTCGACATGCTTGGGGCGTTGGTGGCGGATGCAAAGATGGCCGGGGAATTCGACGGCAACGCTGCTGTGAAGGAACCCGAAATCAAATTGGAGTTCGAGATGTACCATCGGAACCATCCGAATCCGCCCCGGGAATGGTTGAAGCGGGGATTGGTGATTCCGGAGATCATCAATGAGTCTTGCGTTTGAATCGTTTCGAACTAATCCATCAGCATTGGCTTAGCCAGCGATCTCAAAATGGTTAGGCTTTTGAGTCCCCGCCGTAGTCGTTGAAGTTTTTTTTGAGGGGATAATTCTGTCAACGTTTTCAGGCTGCAGCATACCGCCTATATCCACTGTAACTCGATCCTTGTGGTCAGCGTAGTGCATTGCGGTGACCTGAATATCAGCGTGCCGAAGGAATCGACTCGCTGCATGAATCCCGCTCTTTGTGCGGATCATACTACCGGCCTCTTTTCTGAGGGTGTGTATCGGCTTCTTTACATCCAGACCGTTGCTACGCGACCAAGTCAGTGTTCGCTTGAAGATGGAATTGCAGCGGTACTGTCTGCCCCAGTCATGAACTCCAGCCGTGCCGCCCTCCCGCTCGACCACAAAGTCGCCCGTGGCCCGCGCACGATAACCGCGGAAAATCGCGCATAACGCTTCGTCCATTTGCACCTCCCCAGCTGAATCCTCACTTTTGAGTGAACCCGCTTCAGTCGTCTCGATCCGAACCACGCCGGTGCTGAGGTCAACCTGTCGCCAAAGCAGCTTGTCAATTTCCCCACGACGCAGGCCCACTCCCACACCAAGGAGAAGGACTTTGAACGCTTCCGGATCAGATGTCCCAAGTTCGCTCTGTGCAGATTTAAGGAGGTCGGCTGCATTCACCTTTGAATGATACCGCATGGACTCCCGCGGGTACTTCTCGCAATCCGCAAACGGAATGGGAGACGGCAATTCAAGACCGCTTACGAATCTGAGGAGTTTCTTGGAAAACAACGCTCCTGCCTGCCGGAGGATTGAGTTGCAACTGATCTTGGCAGTCCGCTGTTCTGCGGGGTTTGTGCCAGCCTTCGCGACAAAACGAATCCTCCATTCTTGGAGTGCCTTTGGTGTCAGAATATCAATGGCCGCCGCATTAACTGCAGCCCTGTAGGCATTCCCCTTACTCCGTGAAAAACGTTTCTTCGTCTTCGTAACGGCGAGAATGTCTCCAACAATCAGGCGCAGACATCGTCCATAGCTTCCAAAAGTCGCAGGTGCTCCGGCAAAAACTTTCCCGACAGTTTCGATCCACAATCCTACGGTCGCAATCTGAGACGGCGGCTCTTCCTCCTGCTCCTTAGGACGGTGCCTAGCCTGCGTCTCCTCAACCCCAA
>RGGS01000416.1 GCA_010024525.1 Verrucomicrobiota bacterium
TAAAAGCTGGTGATTCCTTATGAGTCTTAGCCATTTTACAATAATTGTTTTAAAAAACCACTGTATCTAATACAAGATATCCTATACAAATGTAACAACTAAACGCATGCTGGTAGCTGATTCTTAGTCATTTTTACTAGTTATATGCTTGCCAAAATAAATACACTCCTTAACACATATATCGACAAAGAATACACACTCAAATCAACTTATAATATACTATTGCTCTTAGTTTTTGAGGCATGAAATTCAATGCATTATACTACCAACAATACGCTTATGGGTTTGGTTGATACTATAATGCACTTATACACTACTGATAGCCTCTTGGAGGCTATCAAAAAAACTCAATAGATTAAGGGAGCAAATAGGTAGTATCACCCTACTAAAATTTTCTAAAAATTGGATACTATCTTTAACTTCATTGTACCATGCGACATATACTTTTACTCCTTTTTGCCTTTCTCTCCCATCACACCATCACCACCGCTCAAATGGTGATGCCGCTAGGCATAGCGCAGGATGGGGGCTACCCACACATAGGGTGCCAAAAAGCATGCTGTAAGGCCGCGCGACAACCCACCACAAAACCTACCTATGTAGTAGCCCTAGCCTTGGCCGACACTACCACACACCAATGGTGGCTCCTAGAAGCCACACCCGATATAGGCGAACAACTACATCTCTACCAAAACCTTACTCATAACAAATACAGCTATCTACCTAATGGCATCCTGCTCACACATGCGCATATAGGGCACTATGCAGGACTTATGTACCTAGGACGAGAAGCACTGAACAGCCATCACATTCCAGTATATGCTATGCCTAGAATGGCCGACTACCTGCGCAACAACGGCCCTTGGCAACAACTCACCACACTCGACAACATCCACATCCTCCCGCTACAAAACAATGTGCCCATACAATTATCGCCCAGCATAGCCGTCACACCCATACAGGTGCCGCATAGGGATGAATACTCTGAAACAGTGGGCTATAGGATTCAATGCGGCCAAAAACGCATCTTATTCATACCTGACATAGACAAATGGGAAAAATGGTCTACCGCGCTCACTAGCCTCCTAGATAGCACTGACATAGCCTTCTTAGATGCCACCTTTTATGATGCCAGCGAGCTGCCCAATAGGAATATTAAGGAGGTGCCACATCCCTTTGTAAGCGAAACCATACAACTGTTAGGGGAGCAGAGCGCACGCCTGCAAAAGGTGCATTTCATACATTACAATCATACCAATCCGTTGCTGTATCAGCCTAAAGTGGTCGAGCAGTTGCTACAAACAGGTGCCCACATGGCCCTGCAAGGACAATGGTATTAAGGCACTATAAGGCCTATTTCCTTGGCTTTTTGGGTAAGGA
>RGGS01000417.1 GCA_010024525.1 Verrucomicrobiota bacterium
CAGGATGGAGATCTGGTTACTCTTGAGCGCGTTTAGCTGGACGGTTGTCAGGGATGCGATTTGACTGGTCGACAGCGATGTCATCTGATCGAGCGTCAATGATCTGATCTGGCTGCTAGAAATGGCAGAAATCTGGTTGGTTCTGAGAGAAACCAGCTGGTCTTGCGACAAGGTGCTGATCTGGGATGAGCGCAGCGCCGCAATCTGCCCCGTCGAAAGCGCAGCCACCTGCTCGTTGGTGAGTGCGCTGATATTGGCGGTCGACAGGGTGGCGATAGTGCTTGTTGTCAGGCTGGAAACCTGACCTGTCGAGAGGGCGCTGACCTGTTCGGCAGACAGGACTTTGGCCTGAACAGTCGACAAAGCCGCAATTTGAGCGGTTGTCATGGCCGCAATTTGCGACTGTGACAGGGTTGCGATCTGATCGGTTTTTAGAACGCTGATCTGGTCCGTGGTTAATGCGGCCAGCTGTTGGGGACTCAGGGTGTTGAGGTTTCCCGTTCCAATTGCCACAACGCTGGTGGTGGCCAGCGAAGCGATCTGGGTTGTGGTCAGGGCCGCAGCCTGATCGGCGCTGAGGCCCGAAATCTGTGCGGTCGTCAGGGCTGCTACCTGAACCGTGTTAAGATTGGCGATCTGTGTTGCGGTCAGGGCGTTGATCTGAGATGTCCGCAAAGCAGCAACTTGCCCCGATGTGAGGGCATTGAGCTGCGATGTGGTCAGCGATGTCAGCTGGTCCGTGGTGAGCGCTCTGATCTGGGTCGAATTCAACAAACGGAATTGGGTGCTGCTCAGAGCACTCGTTTGCGTGGCGCTCAAGGCCGCAATCTGGTTGGTCTTAAGGGCGGCAAGGCTGCCGTAATTGAGCGAGCTGATCTGGTCGGTGCTGAGCGCAGCAACGTCGGCCGTCGTCAGGACCGAGAAGTTTAGTGTTGACAGCGCCGCAATGTGCGATGTCTGCAGCGCGATCACTTGTTCGGGCGAGAGTTGGGCGATCTGGCCCGTTGTCAAAGCCGTAATTTGTGCCGTCGTCAGGGCCAAAATTTGGTCAGCCGAGAAAGCGGCGATCTGATGGAATTTGAGGGCTGAAATTTCGTCGCTGGTCAGTGCAGCGATTTTGTCGCTGGACAAAAGAGCCCAGTTTTCAGCCGATAGGCCGCCAATGGCCGAGGTCGAGAGAGCGGCAACCTGCGTGGTGGTCAGGGCTGTTGTCTGATCGGCGTTGAAGGCAGCCAGCTGCGTGGACGTCAGCCCCCCGATCTGGGAGGAGGAGAGGGCGCCGATCTTTTCGGGGGCGAGGGCAGCAATCTGGCTCGTCCGCAAGGCTCTGACCAGCGTTGCATTGAGGGCTTGAAGCTGGTCGGTGGAGAGATTGGCGAC
>RGGS01000418.1 GCA_010024525.1 Verrucomicrobiota bacterium
CCAAAGGTGGGCCCCGTCGTGATGGCCCGGGCCGTGGCCCCCGTCGTCCGGATTTCCGCCCCGAACCGCTCATCCCGGTCGAATTGACCCTGACCCCCGAGCAGGGAGGCGTCAGCTCGCTGGCCCGCCAGATCAAGCTCAGCGGTCGCGCCTACCCGTTGTTCGAGGTGGCCACCCTGGTCATGCAGAAGCCCGATCGCTACACCGTCGGCTTCAAGGTGATCAAGCGCCGTGACGAGGCCACCAAGAAGGACGTGGCGGTTCAGCCGCTGTTCGTCTGCAACCTCGACGACACCCTGTGGCTCAGCGAGGCCGCGGCCTCCGAGCACGCGCTCAAGGCCCATTTCGACACCTTCTACCAGACCCAGAAGATGCCGTGTGATCCCCCCAAGGGCGTCTGGACCCTGGTCGCCCAATGCGGGATGACCGGCGAGTTGCTCGGGCCTCCGAACTTCCACGGATACCAGGAGAAACTCCGCAAGCTGCATGCCGACCGGTTCTCCCGGATGAACTTCGACATGTACAAGAGCCGGGTGAAGATCGTGAAAGACGAGGCCATTGTGAAGCAATGGACCGAGTCGGTCAGCTTCCGCTTCGAGTACACGGCCCTCAATGTGCCGGAGCCCAAGGTGCTGCAGTCCATGGACGAGGTCCGGGCCCATTTCGCCGAGGTCCACCAGCCCTCGATCATCAAGCAGGTCGACGCCTTCACCCCGAAGGCCGATGCCAAGCTTCCGGCCGCGCTGCAGACCCTCCTGCGCGTCTCGCTCGACAAGGAGAAGCGATTCCCCATCCGCATCGCGACGGCCCTGAGCAACACCTTCGCCTCGATGGGGCTGCAGTTCTTCAAGCGCGACAAGACCGTGGTGCATGTCGCCGTGGCCCGCCCCCACTACCTCGACATCGAGAACAGCGTGGTGTCGGAGACGACCAAGAAGATCATCGAGCACATCAACACCAACGTCGGGACCAACCGGAAACGCCTGGTCGAGACGCTGGCTCCGAGCCCGGGGTGGGGTGGGCCGCCTATCAGGCTCTTCGTCAAAGGCACCAGGTTCGGGTTCTTTGTTCGGCCTGCCGGCAGGCCGCCATTGAAAAAGCAGCCAACGAAGGGGAGGCGGAACTGGGGGATTTCATTTTTATTCCGGAGACGATCAGAAATCTGGGGTTTCCTGCGGCTGACAAACTGATCTGTTGGCTCAATTTTTGGATTTTTCAGCGTAAAGTCAAAAAGCTGGGAAAAATGCAAATTCAGGAATTCCGACCTGATCTCATCCATCAAGTAACATTGGCGACGTGGCGCGCTCCCAACCCGTTGTCTGGGATTGGTATCCCCTTCGTTTGGGGGCCGGTCGGAGGGGCTGAAAAAATGCCGGCCGC
>RGGS01000419.1 GCA_010024525.1 Verrucomicrobiota bacterium
GCCGGGCCTAGGCCCGGCCTCCCTTTTCCAAGGCTGGAATGGGGGTGGGTGGTGGCGTAGGGTGGTGCGATGTCAACGAGGGTTCAGGAGACCGAAAGTTGGAAAATCGGGGATCGGGAGTTTCAATCCCGCCTGCTGGTGGGAACCGGAAAGTTTCCCTCCGTGTCGGCCATGCAGTCGGCCTTGGAGGCGAGCGGGACCGAAATCGTCACCGTGGCTTTGCGAAGGGTGGATCTAACCGGTCACAAGGATCCGCAGGCGGACATGCTGGAGGAGATCGACCAGGACAAATATCTGGTATTGGCCAACACCAGCGGGGCAATGAACGCCGAAGAGGCCGTACGGCTGGCCCGATTGGCAGTGGCGGCTGGGCTGCCAAAATGGGTGAAGTTGGAGATTCACCCCGACCCGCGTTATCTGCTGCCCGATCCGATCGAAACCCTGAAGGCGACGGAGATTCTGGCGAGGGAAGGTTTCACCATTCTGCCCTACATTAATGCGGATCCGGTTTTGGCCAAACGGCTGGAGGAGGCGGGAGCTGCCACGGTGATGCCCTTGGGCGCGCCGATCGGTTCCAATCGCGGCCTCGAAACGCGGGCCCAGATTGAAATCATCATTGAGCAGGCGTGCGTGCCGGTCATCGTGGATGCCGGACTGGGCGCGCCCTCCCATGCGGCCGAGGCCTTGGAGATGGGGGCGGATGCCGTGTTGATCAACACGGCGATCGCGGTGGCAGAGGACCCGGCGGCCATGGCCACCGCTTTTCGTATGGGGGTCGAGGCGGGGCGACGGGCCTTTGAGGCGGGATTGAGTCCGTCCCGGAGGGAGGCTTCGGCCACCAGTCCGTTGACCGGCTTTCTGGACGAATGAGCGACTGGCCGGGGAGCGCGCTGGAAGGACTGCCTTTTGGGCGGACCAACACCGTGGCGAAGTTTGAGGATTTGATGTTTGGAACAGCCCGTCTCGAAGAGCTGGCAGAACAGGCCCGGACGGAAACCCGGAGGAACTTTGGAAAAACGATGCGTCTGTTTGCCCCGCTTTATCTTTCCAACGAGTGCGTGAACACCTGCAAGTATTGCGGGTTTTCCAAGGATAACCCGATTCGTCGGGTGACTCTCAAGACAGAGGAGGTGGAGAAGGAAGCCCGGCATCTGGCGCAGACCGGATTTCGAAGCCTGCTCTTGGTCAGCGGGGAGCATCCCCGGGAAGTGCCTGCCGGTTACATCGCGGAGTGTGTGAAGCGGACGGTCCCTCTTTTTCCGTCCGTGGCAATCGAGGTGGCTCCCCTGGAAACTCCCGAGTACCGCGAGATCGTGGCGGCGGGGGCGGAGGGGTTGGTGCTTTACCAGGAGAGTTACGACCGGGCGGCTT
>RGGS01000420.1 GCA_010024525.1 Verrucomicrobiota bacterium
AAGTACTTCATGTGCTGCAATGACATGAGACCCCTTTACTACAAATGCCTGACCCATTCGCTCGACCCGAAAAAGACGGGGGGAAACAAAGAGGTTTGGGTGGATGTCGAAGGGTATTCCAACAGCATGTATTCGAGGATGACCACCTCCACGGTCATCAAGCAGTACAAGAGCGTTCTGCCGTATGAATTCCCGTGCACCTACAGCGGCAAAGGTCGCGACAAATGGGGCAATTGGTATGCGGCCTCGACCTTGCGTCCCTGGATCCAGAGCGTCGAGGGCGAAACCGAAGGTCCTGAAGGCGAGTGCAGCCCATGAGCCGAATGCCGCAACCGTTCGTCCGGGATCGGACATCAAACCCATGCCGTTGAGGGGCTTCCCCACTCGGACCAAGGTTGATTGAAGATCACCGCCGCTCCCATGACACGAACCGTCCGACAGGATCAAATCCGATTTCCGTTCAAAAACCCGATACGAACACCAAACACCCTATGAAACTCAATCATCGCCGCGCGATTGGAATCATGGCTGCGGCAACCCTGACCATCCCGTTGTTGCTGACGGCACAAGCCTCCGGGCCCACCACCTGCTGGGACAAATACTGGACCATCTGCAATGGTGGCAAGCCCACCCGGTCCATCACCACCACCTACACCTCGTCCAGCCTGACCAACAGCTGGGGTGGGTCCACCATCACCATCTCTCTTCCGAACGCCAAGTGTTCGGGGAATCCGGTGCCTCAAATGCGATACGGATCCACCTACAAGAACAAGATCCGCGGGTCGTTCGCCTGTGTCTATACGGGCAATGGAACCGACACCTACGGGAACTACTTCCAAGACGTGGTGGTCGTCCTCCGGGAGGATGGCGAGATGGACGGTGAAGGTGGAACTTGCAACTGACTCGGATCCCCGCCTCCACACACCGAGCCTGCAGCCTCCGTCCAAGGCATCGGACAGACAACCGAATCGACCTTCCAAACCCGGAATCACCATGACCGCATGGGATTCCGGGTTTTTTTAAGACATCGCACCGGGAGCCCGTCGCCCCGAACCGAGCATGAGCCGCCCTCTTTTTTCACGCACTCTCCCGCTCAGCACGGTCACCCCGGTGGTTTTCATGGGACTGGCGATCGGGCTCCGAGCCCTCGATGGCCTGGTGAGCGCATTCGAGGTGAACGAGGGCATCGAATTGCTGAAGACGGGGGTCCTCATGCACGATCCCCAGTGGTTCCGAACCATGTGGGATGACCAACCGGGCACCCTGATGTGGATCCTGTCGTGGCTCTTCCGGTTGACCGGCCCCGATGTGGCGATCGGACGATGGTGGGTGATCGGGGTGACTGCGGCTC
>RGGS01000043.1 GCA_010024525.1 Verrucomicrobiota bacterium
GTTACGGCCCGGTAAACTTGACGACCGTCAGGTTTCCCAATCTAGGCCAGGCGGGATTCGAACTCTGGAAAAAAGCGCGGGAGGGGGAGGGCGAGATGGAGCCCTTGGTGTTGCCTGCGGAGTTGTTGGTCCGGAACTCAACCGGAAACGCCTAGTCCCCAAAACAAATTCCGATTTCCCGGGCGGTCTGAACGAGTTGGCCCTTTGGTGGAACCGTCCGGATGCGGGCGACGGCTTGGGCGATGGGTACACCGCCAATTTCGTAATTCTGATAGCTGACCATGTGGCCGAATTTCTTTTTTGTGATCAGCTCCACGGCGCCAACCCCAAAGCGGGTTCCGAGGATCCGGTCCAAGGCGGTGGGGTTTCCTCCCCGTTGGAGATGGCCCAAAACCACGTGACGACTCTCCTGGCCGGTCCGTTTTTCAATTTCCCGTGCGACGGAATCTCCGATCCCGCCCAAGCGGACCTCTCCGGGGACCTGGGGGGTGTTTTTTAAAGTGGAAATTCTTCCCTTGGCGGGATGAGCGCCCTCGGCCACCACGATCATGGTGGAAGGCAGGCCGGAACTGGTCCGTTCTTTTGCAAAATCGGCGATGCGGGAGAAATGGAACGGAATTTCCGGTATGAGGATGACATCCGCCGCCCCGGCCAATCCTCCATGGAGGGCAATCCAGCCGGCGTGGCGACCCATCGTCTCCACGACCATGATCCGTTTGTGGGAGCGGGCGGTGGTGTGCAACCGGTCAAGGCTGTCGACCACGCACGAGATCGCGGAGTCGAAACCAAAAGTCGATGCCGTGGCCAAAATGTCATTGTCGATCGTTTTGGGGACGCCGACCACATTCACCCCGGCTTGCTGGAGTTGAAGGGAAGTGGAGAGGGAGCCGTCCCCACCGATGCAGACCAACGCATGGAGGCCCAGCCCAAGATAGGTCTCCCGGGCTTGTTGCAAAATTTCCCGTGGGATCAGCGATTTTTTTCCGGCGCCGACCTTGGCGACAAAACGACCCCGGTTGGTCGTGCCCAAAATGGTCCCCCCAAGGTGGCTGATATGGGCGACCGAGACCGCATCGAGCCTTTGGTAGCGGACGGGGTTCAGTAAACCCTCGTACCCGTCAAAAAACCCCAAAACCTCAAATCCCCGGGTGGTGGCGGCAGAAACCACACCGTGAAGAACCGCATTAAGTCCGGGACAATCGCCGCCGCTTGTCAGGACACCGATCCGTTTCTGATGCACAAACCACCCTAGGGCAATCGCGGGGGGCAGGGCGACATCGAAGAAGTCGTGATTTCTATTTTTTATTCTTGGCCTAGGATCAAGGCATGACATCCCAAGATGACTTGAAATTCATGAAAGAGGCCGAGGCCGAGGCACGCAAGGGTTTGGCGGAGGGAGGAATTCCCATCGGCTCGATTTTGGTGCGGGGAAACAAAGTGGTGGGTCGCGGTCATAATCAGCGGGTGCAGAAAGGCAGTGCGATTCTCCATGGAGAGATGGACTGCCTGATGAATGCGGGCCGTCAGAAGAGTTACCGTGACACGGTGATTTACTCCACCCTTTGTCCTTGTTTCATGTGCTCCGGAACCATTGTGCAGTTTAAAATTCCCCGCGTGGTGGTTGGGGAGGCGGTGAATTTTCCCGGGGCTCCCGAGTTCCTGCGTTCTCACGGCGTTGAGGTGGTGATTTTCAATCAACCGGAATTGGTCGGGATGATGGGCGATTTTATCCGGAACAAGCCGGAACTGTGGAATGAGGACATTGCAGAATAGATGGTGATTAAGCGGAAGATAAAGGGGTGAAGGAAGTTCAGGAGGGCAGGGAGCGGATGGAGGGTAGGGCGCGATAGCGCTGGTTGAGATCGAGGCCATACCCGACGACGAATTCATTCTTAATGGAAAAACCGACCCAGCGGGCCTGAACCGAGCGAACCCTTGATCGGCGTTTGCTGAGGAGAACGCAAACGGACACGCTGCGGGCCCCCAACTTCTTGGCGTGTCGCCGGGTTCGGTCCAAGGTGAGACCGGTGTCGAGGATGTCATCAATCAGGAGGACATCACGTCCCTTAAAATCCCCCCGGCAATGCCTGAGCCCGCGGATTTTTCCGGTGGATCGGGTGCCCTCGTAACTGGAGATGTTCCAGAATTCAACCTCGGTATCCGGGGGAAGATGGCGAAGGAGATCCACCACAAAAAAAACGCTCCCCTTCAAGAGGGCAACGATCGTCAACGGGCGTTGATGGTAAGTCTTCCGGATGGAAGCGGCCAACGTCCGGACTCTTTGACGGATCTGGTTGGCGGAGAGGTAGGGTTGCCCCGGAGGGCGACTCACGGACCGGCGGCCGTCGGGGTCAGGCGTTCCAATTCCTGGGAGATCTTGGCGGTGAGAGGGCCGTCGATTTTAAGATCGAGGCCTTTTTGCCAGGAATTCCGGGCATTCTGCTCCTCCTCGAGTTGAGAGAAGCAGAGGCCGGCGTAGTAGTAGATCGCTTGGGAGGTCAGGGCATCGAGGCAACCGGGGTTTTGAGACAGTTGGTCGACCAGTTTACGGAAATCATCCCGGGCAATGCCACGTCGGTTGAAAAGGGTGGGGAGATGATAGTTGTTGATGGCCCGGATAAAGCGGACGTTGGGATCCTCGGGACGGATGGTCACGGCGCGATCCATGCAGTCCCGGCCGGCCATCAGGTAGCGCAACTTTCCCGGTCCGATAAAGGCGTCCCGACTCGCCAAAGTATAGGCACTGCCAAGGTAGACCAATAGGATGCCGTTATCGGGCTGTTCCGCGGTGAGTTCCTCCAGCCAAGCCACCAACCGCCGGGTGGCATCCTTGTTGCCGGACTCGGCCAAAGAGTGCATTTCATAAATTTGATTCAGCAGGGGATGGGAGTAAGCCTCAGAAGTGGGGGTGGCAGTTGCCAGACCCCTCCAAGGTATCGAGGCTAAAAATATCAGGGCCAAAAAACGGGTATTTATCAGGGAAAACTCCTAAATTTCATCTAAGAACGCATTTCCCTGCTTGCAAGGAATAATTCAAACCAAAATCAACCTATTGGGCTATAGGGATTTATAGATAACAATATATAGTGTATTTTAATCATTTCTTCTTCCGTAAAGGAGGGGAAGAAGATGCCAAAGTAGGTAAAGTAAGGAGGTAATAAAGGCCGCGACGTAGGTCCAGGCGGCGGCGCGGAGAACTTTTTCAACCGTGTTGAGTTCGGTACCTGGGGCGATAAATTTCATTTTTGGGAGGATCTGAAGGGCCCGTCGGGACGCATCGAATTCCACGGGAAGGGTCACAAGATTGAACAGCATGATGACGCCCCAGCCTGCCACCATGATCATGAGGTAGGTTTGGGAATGAAAACCCCCGAAGCCGGAGAAAAATCCCAGCAAGGGAAGCCACGTGACGATTTGACTGGCGAAAGTGGTGGCCCCCACGGAGGCCATTCTCCACTGCAAGGGGGCATAGGCGATCTTGTGCTGGATGGCGTGACCGCACTCGTGGGCGGCCACCCCGAGAGCGGCGGCCGAGTGACCGTGGAAATTTTCCGAGGAAAGAACGAGCCGTTTGTGCATCGGATCGTAGTGGTCCCCCAAGAGACCGTCTTGCTCGACGATTTCGACATCGCGGATACCGGCGGCATCCAGTATGCGGGCGGCGGCCTCGGCTCCCGTGAAACCGGAGGAAGCGGGAACCTGACTTCCTTTGGCGTAAGCGATTTTCACCCGGGCGGCAGCCCAGAGGGAAAGAGCCATCGTTCCAAAGAAAGTCAGCAACCAGAGAGCATTCATCGTGGTCGTAGGATAATGAAAGGGAACGAGCCTGCAAGAGGCTCATTCCGATTTTTTATAAATCCCTTCCTGCGAGGGTTTTATTTGCAGAATTTCGCCAAGCGACGGGCGCCTTCCTCGATCTGATCCACCGAGGTGGCGTAGGAGAGGCGAATGGTAGAGTCGTCCCCGAAGGCTTTTCCGGGAACCACGGCCACACGCTCTTTTTCGAGGAGTTTTTCAGCAAACTCGGTCGAATTAAGGCCGGTGCGTGAAATATTCACGAGGATGTAGAAGGCTCCCTGCGGTTTGACGAAGGAGAGCTTCGGGATGAGTCCGAGAAGGTCGCACATGCGGCGTCGACGTTTGTCATATTCCGTGACCATGTCCTTCACGCAATCCTGGGGACCCCGATAGGCGGCCAAAGCACCTTTCTGGGCAAAGGAGGTTGGGTGAGAGGTGGTGTGGCTTTGGATCGAGTCGATGGCTTTGGCCAATCCGACAGGGGCGGCCACATAACCCAACCGCCAACCGGTCATGGCGTAAGGTTTGCTGAAGCCGTTGACCGTCAGGGTGAGGTTATAGACATCCTTGCTGAAGGAGGCGATCGATGAGGCTTTGGCATCGTCGTAAACGAGCTTTTCGTAAATTTCATCCGAGAGAATATAAATTTCCTCATCGAGTGCGACCTCAGCCAAGGCGGCGAGTTCATTCTCGGAGTAGACGGAGCCGGTCGGATTTCCGGGGGAGTTGATGATCACCATCTTGGTAAGAGGGCTCATGTATTCCCGGAAGAGCTCTGGGGTGAGCTTGTAACCGTTTTCGGCCTTGGTCGGAACGATGACGGGTTCCCCGCCGGCTACGCGGACCATTTCAGGGTAGCTTAACCAGTAAGGGGCGGGAATGAGGACCTCGTCTCCGGGATTGATGGTGGCCAGGATGGCGTTGAAGCAAGCATGCTTGGCTCCGCAAGTGACGATGATCTGGGAGGGTTCATAGGAGAGTTGATTGTCGGCCTTCAGTTTCTCGGCAATGGCGGAGCGCAGTTCGGGAATGCCGGAAGAGGGGGTATATTTGGTGAATCCGGCATCCAAGGAACCCATCGCGGCGGCTTTGATGTGCTCCGGAGTGTCAAAATCGGGTTCGCCGGCCCCAAAGCCGACCACATCGAGGCCTTCGGCCTTCATGGTTTTGGCACGGGCATCGATGGCCAGGGTGGCGGAAGGGGTGAGAAGACGGGTGCGTTCTGCGTGATCAAGAGCCATGGTGATGATATTTCCTTTGGTTGGTTCCTTTTTTACGGTTAGAGCTGAAAAGGGTACCGATCAGGCAGGGGAAGTCGAACTTTTTGATCTCCTTTTGCCTGAATGGGCGATTGCGTCCGAGATCGGAAAGGGGTAAGTCCGCCACGGATGAAAACGAACTGGGCGGCAATTTTTGACTGGGACGGGGTGATTTTGGACAGTTCTAAACACCACGAGCAAAGTTGGGAGCGTTTGGCCATGGAGGAGGGAAAGATTTTGCCGGAGGGGCATTTTTTGCGGGGGTTTGGACGAAGAAACGTGGAGATCATGCGCGACCTGTTGCGGTGGTCGAACGACATGCAGGAGATTCAGCGATTGAGCCGGCGCAAGGAGGAACTGTATCGAGAAGTGGTCAAAGAGTGGGGAATTCAATCCCTTCCCGGGGTGCGGACCTGGCTGGAGAGGCTGCAGCAGGCGAAAATTCCCTGCGCGATCGGATCCTCCACCGAGCAGCAGAATGTGCGATTGGGGTTAGGCTTGCTGGGGTTGGGATCCTTTTTTCAAAGTGCGGTAACGGCGGAACACGTCCAGCGGGGCAAGCCTGCGCCGGATGTGTTTCTGGAAGCGGCCCGCAGGTTGGGAGTCGCTGCAAATTGTTGTGTTGTTTTTGAGGATGCCCCCTCCGGAGTGGAGGCGGCCCGGGCGGCGGGCATGCGGGTCGTGGGGGTGACCACAACCCATCCCGGAGGACATTTGGATGGGGTGGACCGGGAAGTGGCGAGGTTGGACGAGTTGGAAACGGGGGAGTTATCGAAATGGTTTTCCCGCCCTACTTGATGCGGGGAGCGGGGTTCCCTAGGAAAAGATAGATGGAAAGGGTTATTAATTTGGTGGGTCAAGTGGGGGGGATTTTTACCCACTCCTGCCGAACCGCCGGCGGAGTATTTCTACTGTTGGCCGACACCATCCGGACGATGTTTCGCTACCGGTTGCGCTGGGATCAGCTCCTGGAGCAGATGTATTTCATTGGAATCCGTTCGCAGGTGGTGGTCCTGACCACGGGGGCCTTCACCGGTGCGGTTTTTGCCGCCCAAGTGTGGTTTCAGTTCAAGCGTTTCGGCATGGAGTCCGCTATCGGTCCCACGGTCTCCATTGCCATGTGTCGGGAGCTGGGGCCGGTGCTTTGCTCATTGCTTTTGGCCGGCCGGGTGGGCGCGGCGATGGCCGCGGAATTGAGTTCGATGAAAATCACCGAGCAGGTGGACGCTTTGCGGGCCCTGGGGGTCTATCCGACCGAATACCTGATCGTTCCCCGTTTTCTTGCTTTGGTGATTTCGGCCCCGGTCCTGACGGGCATGGCCCTGGTGACCGGCATCGGAGTCGGCTACTTTGTGGCGGTCCAGATCTTCGGGGTGGACGGAGCCTACTATTGGGACAACACGATCAAGTACACCGACCGAAAGGATGTGCTGATTGCGCTGATCAAGGCGGTCATCTTCGGGGTGATTATCGCTGCCATCGCCTGCCACAAGGGCATGAACTGCCCGCCGGGAACCGCCGGCGTGGGAAAAACCACCACCGAGGCAGTGGTCAACGCCTCCTTGGCCGTCCTAATCACCAACTTCTTCCTGACCGTGTTGCTGAACGCGATTCTTTATTCCAACTAGGCATCCCATGCTGGAGCTGATCAATATCCGAAAGAGTCTGGGGGGGCAGGAGGTTTTGCGGGGGGTCAATCTCAAGGTCGGACCGGCGGAAAAGGTGGTTGTCATCGGGCGAAGCGGTTGCGGAAAGAGCGTCATGCTGAAACACATCATGGGGTTGCTGAAGCCGGATGCGGGTCAGGTCATCTTTGAAGGAACGCAACTCACGGCTTTAGGGGAAGAGGCGTGGAATCCCTACCGACGAAAAATCGGAATGCTTTTCCAGGGGGCGGCTCTCTTTGATTCCCTTTCCGTTTTTGACAATCTGGCTTTCCCGCTGAGAGAAGAGGGCGAGAAGAACGAGAAAGTTCTACGGGAGAAGGTGGCGGAGGCCCTGAAGATCGTTTCCCTTGGCGGGACGGAGGAAAAAATGCCCGCGGAGTTGAGCGGAGGCATGAAGAAGAGGGCCGCCCTGGCCCGGGCCATCATCCGAAAGCCGGACCTGATGATGTATGATGAGCCAACCACCGGTCTGGATCCCATCGTTGCGGACAGTATCAACCGCCTCATCCTGCATTTGGGCAAGATGTTTGGCATGGCCTCGATTGTTGTGACCCACGACATGACCAGTGCCCGGATGGTCGGAGACCGGATTGCCTACCTGCATGAAGGGAAGATTTACTATGAGGGCACGCCGGAGCAGGTGGATCGGTGTGAGGATCCGCTGGTGCGCGACTTCGTTCGGGGGCATGCTCCGGGAATCGACGTCACCGGATAAAAACAGAAAGGGAACCCATGAAAGAAAACCAACTGGAGGTCAAAGTCGGCTTTTTTGTTCTGGCGGGACTTTTGGCCATCGCCTCCTTGGTTGTGGCGTTCGGGAAGTTTGGAAACTATTTCCGCCAAACCTACCCCATCATTGTCGAATTTGAGGACGCCCGGGACATTTTGAAAAATTCCAAGGTTCTCCTGCGGGGCGCCCAGATCGGCACGGTGGCGGACACGCCCAGTTATCATGTGGGGCAAAACTTTGTCGAGCTGGTCCTGAGAATCGATGCCGGCACCGAGCTTCCCACGGGATCCAAGTTCCGCATCGACCAATACGGCATGCTGGGGGACCGGTTCGTGCGAGTGGTTCCGCCCGAAAAGCCGGACGGAACTTTCTTGTCCGCCGGGGCCCGGGTCAAAGGGGAGCAGGAAGCGGGGTTGAACGCGGTCATGGCTTCGGCGGGCCCGGCCTTGGATGAGATCCGTTCAGCGGCCAAACGGGTCGATGAGTTCGCCAAATCCGCGACCGGACTTCTGAATGAAGCCCAGCAGGGCAAGGGGCCGCTCTACACCCTGATGAAGGACGAAAAGATGGCCCGGGACATGAAAAACCTGATGGCGAACCTCAGAAAGCACGGGGTGCTCTTCTACAGTGACGACTCTAACAAGGGGGAAGATGAGGATGTCTCCAAAAAATCGGATAAAAAATCCGCCCCCAGCGACCGTTCACGGCCGTGAAGCGGGACGCCGGGGCCATCCTCTTGGCCGCCGGGCAAGGGCGGCGTTTGGGGCACGATAAGTCGATTACCGAAATTGCGGGTCGCCCTGTTTTTGCCCATCCCATGGAAGCTTTGCTTGCCTCGGCCGGGATTGGAACAGTGGTTTTGACGGTTCGGACCGATGTGAAGGAGGACGCCCGTCGTTGGGTGGATAAACATTTTCCAAACGATGGCGAACGGGTGAAGGTGATT
>RGGS01000421.1 GCA_010024525.1 Verrucomicrobiota bacterium
AGTACCTCTGATGAACAATCTGATACCTTGATATTGTTTGAATTGGTTAGTGTCGATTGCAAGGCTAGTACCTGTAAATGGTTTCCATCCTGGATCGCTCGACAATGATGTATTGCCCAAAAGTGTGTTATATCTAAAGCAAGAGGCCGCATTTGAACCAGTTGTAGTGAAACCATTAGCTGCACCACCATTACCAGTGATATCTATACCAGTTGTAAGTTGGCTAAGTGGAATCGCTGCACTGAATGGATGACCAAAGAAGCGATATGCACGACGACCACCAGTGAAGAATTGTTGTACACCAACGTTGCCTGTAATGCTACCACCAGCTATTTGAGCTATTCTAGCAGAACCAGTTTCATTAGATAATAATAGTAAGCCACCGTTTGCATTGAATGTACCAGCAGACATAGTGAACACTTTGCTGATTTTCATTGTATCCGTTAGATTTACGCTTACGCCATTGCTGTTATTGATGTTTACATTAGCTACAATACCTACACCAGATATAGTTTGCGCTGAAGTGCCTACCATGTTGAGGGTGCCATCGCCTAGTATTGAGCCATTGTTGATTAAGTTGCCTTTTACATTGAAAGTTGCATCGCTGTTGATCGTAAGGCTTACACCAGAAGCTACCGTTAAGTTTTTCATTTCGAAAATGCTACCGCTGAAGTCAGGTAAGTAAGCAGTTCCTGATGGTATAGTAACGTTGATAGAAGCGCTTGGTATAGTACCACAAGGCCAGTTGTCAGTATCTGTCCACTCAGAAGTAATACCTAACCATTTGCCTGTAAGTTCCACATTTACAGTGGTAGTAGCTGCATTAGTACCGCAACCATTAACCATTGTATAGCTGATAGTAGAAGCTCCTTCAGCAAGTCCTGTAACCACACCACCAGAAGAGATAGTAGCGATAGAAGTATTGCTAGAAGACCAAGTGCCACCTGCTACAGCATTTGAAAGGGTAGTGTTGTCGTTAGAGCAGAAAGTTGTAGTGCCAGTGATAGCAGCTGGAGTAGTGCCTACATTTACAGCGCTTACAGCAGCCGAACCACAACCATTTGAATAAGTTATGTTAGCAGTACCTACAGCTACAGAAGTAACAACACCAGTAGAAGAATTTACAGTAGCAATAGCAGCATTTGAAGAAGTCCAAGTGCCCGCATTTGCTGTATTGTCTAAATCAGATGTAGTAGGTAAGCAGATGCTTGTAACACCTGTTATTGAAGCAGGCACCGCATTGATTGTTGCTGATGTAGTGGTCAAGCAAGAGCTGATTGCATAAGTTATAGTAGCTGAGCCTTGTGCAACACCCGTCATAACACCAGTAGTAGGATGAATAGTTGCAATG
>RGGS01000422.1 GCA_010024525.1 Verrucomicrobiota bacterium
ACACCCAGATAAAGAGCTAAAGTGCCTAGGAGGATTTTGGCACCCGAGTTCTTCTTCATGACTTAAGTTTTAATCGGTTTTGATCGGGATCTGAAATCGACTTAGTAATGTTATGGATGAGGTTTTCGATCGCAAGCGAGGAAGGTGGGATGGAGAGCGCACGCGGCCAGGATGGCTTCAAAGTCCCGTGCAACGGGACAAACTCCACCGACGGATCAATCTGTCGGAGAGACCGGATCGAAACCCTTCCGGCTTGGGCAGGAGAAACATCGGCAAGTTTCATCGCCAGCTCGAACCAGGAAATGTCATCGGAAGCGGAAAGATGCCAAATGCCGTTACAAGGATGTTTCATTAAAGAAACCAAGGTCTCAGCGACCCATTGACTGCCCAACGGACTGAGGCGGGCGTCACTGGCCGCTTCAATAATCCGGCCGGAACATATTTTTCCCCACCAGGAGGAAACCAAAGGATGAAAGTCTCCAAAAACCTTGGTCAATCGAACCACCGCACTTTCCGGCACTGCCTCCAGGACTCCGGCTTCCATTTCAGCTTTTTGTCGCCCGTACTCGCAGGCTGGATGGGAAAGATCTTGGGATCCAAAGTCAGGCCGGGAACCATCATAAACAAAGCTCGAGGACAAAAGGATAGGGAATAATCCGCGCTGGGCGGCAAAAATCGAGAATTCAACCACGGCTTGAACTTGAATGGCCCGAGTCTCCTTGGGCCGGGTCATGCAATCCCGAAGCGAAAAAGAGGGCCCCGCAACCAGCACGACTCCGCGCCCGGGTGGAAGAATACCCCAAGTGCTGCGGTCATGCAGGTTTAAAGCTGCTTTATTCGTCCAAGACTTCGCCCGGGATAGGGCCAAAAACGGCAATTTTTCTTGCGCGAGAACCTTAACGACGGCTTGTCCTATGAGGCCTGTCGATCCGACCACAATGTTCACAGGATCTCCATCGAGAAGGTCTTTCCCCTGGCAAGGACAGATCTGATTTTGTCGATTTGAAGAGATTCCTCATCGGACGATGGCTCCACATTCCGCTTGATTAGTCCAGAGGCGAGGATGCAGGACCATTTCACGGCAAAAAGAGGCAGAAGGGCATTCGCCCGAAAGGCAAAGGCCAATTCAAGTTCAACACGTTCGGCCAACTCATGGCAAAAACCATGCCAATAGGCGAAGTCCACAGGCTGCTCAGGTTGGAGAAAAATGTCGGCTACGGTCTTTGCCGGATCGTCAAAGCCGGAATATTCGAAATCAAAAAATACAATGTCTCCCTGCAGCCGGCGAATCGCATTATGAAAGCCGAAGTCGCCGGGGGATAAAATTTTTCTTCCATGGTGACCCTTGAAA
>RGGS01000423.1 GCA_010024525.1 Verrucomicrobiota bacterium
CGAGCAAGAACGGATATTTACCATGGATAGGGGATTAAGAATGTATTCACACAACATCTTGGATTTTCTTGCGTGAAAAGTCATGGCGCGTAGGCATGAGAGGCAATGAAGTTAAAGCGGCTGGAAATGGAGGGGTTTAAGTCTTTTTGCGATCGGACCGTGCTGGAGTTTCACCAGGGAATCACTGCCATCGTGGGCCCGAATGGCACCGGGAAGAGTAATATTTTGGACTCCATCCGATGGGTTTTGGGAGAACAGTCCGCCAAGGCGTTGCGCGGGCAGGAGATGGCGGACGTTATCTTCCACGGGGCGGCCGGCCGAAGAGCCAGTGGGATGGCGGAGGTTTCCCTGACGTTCACCGATTGTGAAACGGTGTTGGGAACGGATTATCACGAGGTCCAGATCACCCGACGCGTGTTTCGTGACGGGTTGAGCGAATACGCCCTTAACGGGGCGAACTGCCGGCTGAAAGACATCCAGCGTCTGTTTCTGGATACAGGAATCGGCCGGGCCGCCTACTCGATTATGGAGCAGGGGAAGATTGACCAGATTTTATCTTCCCGACCGGAAGACCGTCGGGCGATCTTTGAAGAAGCCGCCGGGGTGATGCGTTTCAAGGTGCAGAAGCGTGAGGCCGAGAGAAAATTGGAGGGGACGGAGGCCAACCTTTTGCGTTTGGCGGATATTTTGCGTGAGGTCAGACGTCAAATGGGGTCCCTCCAGCGTCAGGCAGGGAAAGCCCGGAGGCATCGGGAAATTTTTGACAAGCTGAAGCGTTTGGATCTTGCCCTTTCCGCCCGGGAACGAGACCAGCTTTTACTTAAGATTGATGAGCTATCAAACACTGAAGCCAAGACCAAGGGGGATCTGGAACGGGCCCACGCCGCCGAGGCCACCTGCGAGCAGGGGGTGCGATCGCAGAGGACCAAGTTGGAAGAGGCTGACCGAGTTTGGCGCGAAGCGGAACGGGAAGTGGTGGCTGCCCGGGCCGAAGAAGTGCGCTGCGGGGAGAGGGCCAGCATGCAGACCCAGCGGGCCGAAGAGTTGGGCACGACCATCGAGCGGGCACGGGGGGAAATCGCCTTGGCAGAGCGGCAGGCCTCCGCCCAGGAGGATCTCATCAGCTCCTTGACCGCCGAGATGGAAAAAGTTTCGGCGGATTTTCAGCAGGCAGAGCTAATCTGTCAGGAGGCGCAGGAGCAAGTGGGCGTAGCCCGTCGTTTGAGGGAGGAAGCCGTTTCTCATATGGAATCCATCCGGGCCCGGCGAGAATCGGCGCGAAGGGAGGCAGAGGGAGCCAGGGCTCGGGCCCATGCGGAGGAGGTTACTGTCCGGCAGCGCAGCGAGGTG
>RGGS01000424.1 GCA_010024525.1 Verrucomicrobiota bacterium
AATCGAGGCCCCTGAGACAAATCCCCCCATCCCCAGCAGGGCATCGGCACGAAATTCCCTCATCGCCGCTCCGGCTTTCCTGACGGCGGCCAGAAGATTCAGGGCAAAGGATCCCGCCCGGAGGACGCCCCGCCATCCAACCGCTGGAATTTCCACGGCGTGCGCGCTTTCACCCGCTCCAGCGAGGGCGCGCCGATCCACTTCCTTGGCCGAGATAAAAAATTTCACCTCGTGCCCGCGGCGACGGACAGCCTCCGCCACCGCCAATCCTGGAAACAGGTGTCCCCCGGTGCCCCCGCAGGCGATCATCAACCTTCCCATGTCGCTCACTTCCGACCTCCCACGAGGCGACGGCTCCGCGCCTCCTCGCGGTAATGGGCCTGACGGTGCAGCGCCACCAGCA
Source organism: Verrucomicrobiota bacterium (assembly GCA_010024525.1). Classification (GTDB taxonomy): domain Bacteria; phylum Verrucomicrobiota; class Verrucomicrobiia; order Methylacidiphilales; family Verrucolacustridaceae; genus Verrucolacustris. The sequence goes on from RGGS01000424.1 coordinate 404, forward strand.
TGCCGACTGCGGCCAGGCACAACACCAAGTTGGAACCACCGTAACTAATGAATGGAAGACCGACTCCCTTGGGGGGCAGAAGGCCCGTGACCACGGCGAGATTGGCAACCGCCTGCGTCGCCACCAACGCCGTCAGTCCGATACCCAAGGTCATCGCCGTCAGATCGGGTGCGTGACAGGCGATATACCCTCCCAGCAAGGTGATCACCAAAAACACCGCCACCACACCCAAGGTGAAGGGCAGTCCGAGTTCTTCCCCCAAAATCGGAAAAATGAAATCGGTGTGGGCCTCCGGCAGATAAAACATTTTCTGCACGCTTTGTCCCAACCCCACTCCACGCGTCCCCCCCGAACCTAACGCCACCAAGGCCTGCCAGACCTGATAGCCACCACCCTGTCGATGAGCTTCCGGGTCCATAAATGCCACCAGACGGCCCATTCGTTCCGGCATGGTGAGCGCCAATCCAATGACCCCCGCCACCGCCAGAAGTCCCAACGCCACCAAGGGAAGAATCGGGGCTCCCCCCGCGAACAGAACCACGGAGGCCGCCACCACCACAAACATGGCTGAACCGAGATCCGGTTGCTTCACCAGCAACAAGATGGGCAAAGCGAGAATCAACATCGGAAGGACCAGCCCGTACCATGGGCTCTTCATTCTCTCCCGCTGCCGCTGAACCCAACTCGCGGCAAAGATCACCGTCGCCAATTTCAGAAACTCCCCGGGTTGCAGCGCGAAGGGGCCCAGTGGAATCCACCGAGCCGAGCCCTTCACCGTCCTCCCCACCCCGGGCACGTGACAAAGCAGGACCAAGACTGTGGCTCCGCCTAAGATCCAACTCCCATGGGTGATCAGGATTTTGGGATCCAAACGGGCCAACACCACGCACACCCCGATTCCCGCCACCAGCCAGAGCCCTTGCCTTTGGAGGAAGAAAAGGGGTTGG